>NZ_KB902824.1:0-271124 GCF_000379585.1 Bradyrhizobium sp. WSM2793
GGCAAAACCGTGTGGTCCTGGCCGTCGTTGCTACGGTCAAGTCCTTGCGAAGGTGCGAGCGAGCCCAACCGGGCAGACTGCATCATCCAAATTCGCGGGGCTGCGTGCCACCCACTCGATCTCGTAGGGTGGGCAAAGCGCAGCGTGCCCACGCCTTGTTGTTTTATGGACGGAGATCGTGGGCACGGCGCCATGCGCCTTTGCCCACCCTACGGCACCGCCGCTGGGATTTGCACTGGAGCATCGCAATGACGGTGTGAGGAAAGCGTGCGCCTCACTCCGCTCTCGTGCCCGGACGCAGCGCAGCGTCACTGCGTGCCGCAACGCGTCCGGGACACGAGAGAGCGAGGTTGTCGCCCTTGCTCCGTCACTGCAATGACGCGAACGGACTACACGTGCTGGCCGCCGTTGATGTGGATCTCGGCGCCGTTGACATAGGACGAGGTGTCCGTGCACAGCACGTAGATGATTTTTGCCACTTCGTCGGGCGTGCCGAGGCGGTGCATCGGGATCTGCTGTTCGACGATCTTCTCGGTGCCCGGCGACAGGATCGAGGTATCGATCTCGCCCGGAGCGATCGCGTTGACGCGCACGCCGACGCGGCCGAAATCGGAGGCCATCTCGCGCGTCAGCGCCGCGAGCGCGGCCTTCGACGTCGCGTAGGCGGCGCCCGCGAAGGGGTGCACGCGCGAGCCCGCGATCGAGGTGACGTTCACGACCGAGCCCTTGGCCGCCTTCAATTCCTCGATCAGCCCGCGCGCAATCATGATCGGCGCGAAGAAGTTGACGTGGAAGACATGCGTCCAGGTGTCGAGATCGGTGTCGACCGAGCCGAGCCTGGAGCCGCCCGCGCCCTTCGGCGAGATCGCGGCGTTGTTGACCAGCGCATGCAGCGTGCCGCCCTCCAGCCGGCTGCGGATCTCGCTGATCGCACGCGCGGTGTCCTCGGGATTGCCGAGGTCGACCTGGATGTGGTCCTCGGGCCCCGCGTCCCACGGACAGTCCTCCGGAAACGGATGCCGCGAGCAGGTGATGACGCGCCAGCCCGCCGAGGAGAAGCGGATCACGGTGGCGTGGCCGATGCCGCGGCTGGCTCCGGTCAGGAGCAGTGTACGGCGCGGCGCATTGGACGAATGCGGCATGGACATCTTTCAGGTCGGCCTAAAGTTTAGGGATACATCCGCGTCTTGGACCACTTCTGGCCGGCCGCGTCACGGCGAAATTCGATGCGGTCGTGCAAGCGGAACGGGCGGTCGTGCCAGAACTCGATGCGCGAGGGCGTGATGCGCCAGCCGCTCCAGCCCGGCGGCCGCGGCACTTCGCCGATGACGTATCTGGCCGCGACTTTCGCGATGGCCTGTTCGAAAGCGAAGCGGCTCTCCAGCTCTTGCGACTGCTTGCTCGCCCAGGCGCCGATCTGGGCCTGCTTGGGTCGGGTGGCGAAATAGGCGTCGGCCTCGGCCTCGGTCACCGGCGTCACGTTGCCGCGGATGCGGACCTGACGGCGCAGCGACTTCCAGTGAAAAAGTAACGCTGCCTTAGGATTTGCGGCGAGTTCGCGGCCCTTCTGGCTGGCGATGTGGCTGTAGAAGACAAAACCCTCGGTATCGAAGCCTTTCATCAGCACCATGCGCACGTCAGGCAAGCCGTCGGGGTCGACGGTTGCGAGCGCCATGGCGTTCGGATCGTTCGGCTCGCTCTTGATCGCCTCGTTCAGCCAGGCCTCGAACAGCGCAAATGGCTCGTCGGCGGCGGTGAAATCACCGGATGTTAAGGGTGTCTGGTGTTTCATCGAGGTCGTGTCGGTCATGTCTGGAGTCCGAGTTGCGTCCCGCGGCCCAAAACGCGTTGTTGTCCGCTACCGCCCTATATAGGGCATGGGGACGCGTTGGCCTATCGGCGATCCGGCCGTCCGGCGTTGTCATGACGATCATTGTCATCGGGCTCGGTGCCGGAGGATGCAGCTTTTCCCGCAATGACAAGAGTGCCTACGCCAAGGCCGATGACAGCGACCTCACCGGTTCGATCGCGCGGCCGGCGAAGGACGCCCCGCCCACCGAGACCGATCTCGCCTTCGCCCGCAACGCCGCCTCCGACGTCCTCAGCAAGGGCGACAGGGATTCCAGCCAGCATTGGGAGAATCCGGAGACCGGCGCGCGCGGTTCGGTGACGCCGATCGCGCAGTCCTATGCCGCCGAGGACGGCCGCAGATGCCGCGATTTCCTGGCGAGCTACGTCAACGGGGCGACCGAAAGCTGGCTCCAGGGCGCCGGCTGCCAAAGCACCCGTGGCCGTTGGGAGATTCATACGCTAAAGCCGTGGCGGAGCTAGGATTCGGCGCGCGCCCCTAGTTGCAAAAATGCCACTCTCTTCCCACATGAATCCCTGGTGGGGCGGGGAGCCCTTTGAACAATTCGATTTCTTGAAGGAGACGTGACGGATGCGCGACCCCTATGAGGTCTTGGGGGTGCCGCGGAGCGCCAGCGCTGCCGCGATCAAGAGCGCCTATCGCAAGCTTGCCAAGAAGCATCATCCCGACAGCAACAAGGACGACCCGAAAGCCGCCGAGCGCTTCTCCGAGATCAACTCGGCGAACGAGATCATCGGCGACGAGGACAAGCGCAAGCAGTTCGACCGCGGCGAGATCGACGCCGACGGCAAGCCGCGCTTCCAGGGTTTTCCGGGCGGTGGCGGGCCGCGCGGCCGTGCCGGCCCCGGCGGCTTCGAAAGCTATACGTTCCGCTCCGGCGGCGGCCCCGGCCAGGGCGGCGGCGCGTTCGAGGATATCCTCAACAGCATGTTCGGTGGCGGGATGCGTGGCGCCCGGCCTGGAGCCGGCGGCGCCGGGCAGTTCGAATTCGATACCGGCGGCGTCGGGCTCGATCTCGACGTGAATGTCGCCATGTCCGTCTCGCTGGAAGAGGCGGTCAAGGGCGGCGAGAAGCGCGTCCGGCTGCCGACCGGCAAGGAGCTCAACGTCAAGATTCCGGCCGGCGTCACCGAGGGCCAGCAGATCCGGCTCCGGGGGCAGGGCGAGTCCGCGCAGGGCCATCCGCCCGGCGATCTCCTGATCACCATCAGCATCGCGCCGCACGCCCACTTCAAGGTCGAGGGCGCCGACTTGCGGATCGATCTGCCGGTGACGCTCTACGAGGCGGTGCTCGGGGCCAAGGTCCGCGTGCCCACCCTCGGCAATGCCGTGGAGCTTTCGGTTCCGAAGAACACCTCCAGCGGCCGGACCTTCCGCCTCAAAGGTAAGGGATTGCCGAAATCTGGCGGAACCGGGGATCTCTTCGTCACGATCAGGATTATGCTACCGGACGGGAACGACGCCGAGCTTGAAGCATTGATGGAGAAGTGGCGGGACCAACACCCCTACAATCCACGTAGCGGACTCGGCTAGGGCGCTAGCCGAGGCATCCCGACGATCGGAGCATTCTCTTCCCGAAAGGATGATGCTCAACATACGCCTGAAGCGCGGTTCGCGCTTCGACGCTGACGTTCGAGACGTGTCGGTTGCCCGGCGGGGCAGCCGATAAAAAGGTGCGGCCTCGAGAGGGGGACCAGCGCGGTACCAAAAACCCCAATCGAGGCCGCCCGCGTCGATCGGCGGATCGAACGCTGCTCATTTTCGCGTGATCATCCGGTGCGATAATGAGACGCGCCGATGTCTTCATTCCAAATTTTCAATGACGGAATCTAGGCACCGCCCTCGAGCGGCTGTCTAGGTGCCGTTTTTCTCGGCCTGATCATAGACCGCCTGCGCCACCCGGGTCAGCCGGTCGCGATCACCGCCGCCGCTGACGACGTAGCCGACGCCGCGCTCGGCCCAGAACAACGCGCCGTCCTTGTCCGTTTTGGCGTAGCGCATTTGCGTCGCACCATTCTCGGTCTTGGCGGTGTAGATCGTATAGCGCTCGCCCGAGGCGCCCTCATACATCAGGAACGAGGCCGGGCCGTTCGGACCCGGCAACAGCCGGCCGCCGACGAGCTTCAGCCCGCTCGCCTCCAGGTTCGGCGCGAACACGGTCCAGCCGCAACGCCGGGTCAGCCAGGCCTGGAGGTGGTCGCGCTCGTTGCCGCCGACCTCGACGGGGTGGCGGACCTCCACGACATAGAGGCGGTGGGCGTCGAGCGCGTCCGCTGTAAAGCTCCGGAAGGTGGAGGGGGCATTGGCGGCGCCATGCCCGACCCAGCCGGCGGCGCCGCCGGCGACGAAGGCGACCAGCACCGCCGCCGCGGCGCCGTAGAGCCATTGCCGCGGGCGGCGTTCCAGCCGCTCGAGCTCCAGCCGGGCCGGCACCGGCTCCTGGGCGACGGAATCGTAGCGGGCGTGCAGCATCTCAGCCATGGCGCGCCAGGACTGCACGCGCTCGGCCTCTTCAGGATGGGCGGCGAGCCAGGCCTCGACGTCGGCGCGGCGCTCGGCCGGCAGCTCGCCGTCGACATAGGCGTGCAGTTCGTCCTCGGTCACTGGGATATTGCGGTCGTTCATATCAATCGTCTCTGGCTCTGTGGCCTTAAATGTCGTTCAAAGCTCGACGTCGCGTAGCTCATCTTCGTGCTGCGGGCGGACGACACGCGATGCATCAACCCTGCCATCATTTCACCCGCCTGAGCGTCGGTCGCTCGCCCTCCAGCGAAGCCTTGACGTGGGCGCGGGCGCGGGCCAGGCGCGACATCACGGTGCCGATCGGCACGCCCTGGATGTCGGCGACCTCGCGGTAGCTCATGCCTTCCAGCATCACGAGGAGCAACACCGAGCGTTGCTCCTCGACGAGCGTCGCCAGCGCCCTCTCGATGTCGCGCCCTTCGGCTTCGGTGCCGCTGGCATCCGGGTTGTTCTCCGTCAGCTGCGTGAACTGCGGCCGCCTTGCCAGCGAGCGCCGCCGGTTCTTGTTGAGGTTGGTCAGGATCGTGTAGAGCCAGCTTCTGACGTCGCCTCCGAGAAACAATCGCTCCGAACGCAGCGCCCGCACCAGCGTGTCCTGCACCAGATCGTCGGCCGCATCCGCGTCGCGCGTGAGCGCCCGGGCGTAGCGGCGCAACGCCGGGATCATGGCTTCCACACTCTGGCGAAACGCACTCATTGCGGTCTTGACGTCCTGGTATCAGGCGCGAGCGCCTATAGCGATCATAACACCCGAACGGAACGGCTATTCCGGCGCTCGAAACAGCGTTAACGCGGCGTATTAGGGCTGTACCGCAGGGGAGGGCTGGTGTACCTCCAGACCTCACCAAGAGTTCGACGGGACGTTCAAAAATGGCGCAGAATTCGGGTCTGATGCAAGGAAAGCGCGGAGTGGTCCTCGGCGTTGCCAACAACCGCTCGATCGCCTGGGGCATCGCCAAGGCGTGCCACGCCGCCGGCGCCGAGCTCGCCTTCACCTATCAGGGTGATGCGCTGAAGAAGCGCGTCGAGCCGCTCGCTGCCGAGATCGGTGGTCTCGTGCTCGGCCATTGCGATGTCACGGATGCCGCGACCATCGATGCTGCGTTCGGGGTGCTGAAGGAGAAATGGGGCAAGATCGACTTCCTGGTGCACGCGATCGCCTATGGCGAGCAGCTCGACGGCCGCTACGTCGACACCACGCAGGAGAATTTCTCCAAGTCGATGCTGATCTCCTGCTACTCGTTCACGGCGGTGGCGCAGCGCGCCGAAAAGCTGATGACCGACGGCGGCTCGCTGATCACGCTCAGCTATTACGGCGCCGAGAAGTGGATGCCGCATTACAACGTGATGGGCGTCGCCAAGGCGGCGCTGGAGGCCAGCGTGCGCTATCTCGCCGCCGATCTCGGCGAGAAGAACATCCGCGTCAACGCGATCTCGGCAGGTCCGATCAAGACGCTCGCGGCGTCCGGCATCGGCGACTTTCGCTATATCCTGAAGTGGAACGAGGCCAACGCGCCGATGCGGCGCAACGTGTCGACCGAGGACGTCGGCGGCAGTGCGCTGTATTTCCTCTCCGACCTCTCGCGCGGTGTCACCGGCGAGGTGCATCACGTCGATTCCGGCTATCACGTGCTCGGCATGAAGCGCCCGGACGCGCCGGACATCTCGTTCGGCGGCAAGGACTAGCTTAAATCCGGAATTCCCGTGCCCACGATCTATTATCTTCGCCATGGTGAGACCGAGTGGAATGCGCTCGGGAGGCTTCAGGGCATTAAGGACGTTCCGCTGAACGCGCGTGGACGCGGTCAGGCCGTGCAGGCCGGCAGCATTCTCGCCGACCTATTCAAGCGCGAGGGTCGCGACAAGGCGGCGTTACCCTATGTGTCGAGCCCGCTCGGCCGCGCGCGCCAGACCATGGAACTTGCGCGCGGCAAGCTGGAGCTGCCAGTTGCCGGATATGCGCTCGATGATCGCCTGCGTGAGATCGGCTATGGAGTCTGGGAAGGTCTGACCCTGGCCGAGAGCGAGGCGAGGGATCCTGACGTGTATGCCCGGCGCCTCACCGACAAATGGTCGGTCGGCCCCGCCGGCGGGGAGACCTACGCCGATGTCCAGGTCCGCGTACGGGCCTGGTACGACCAGCTGCGGACCGACACCGTTGCGGTCGCCCATGGCGGGACCTGCCGGGCCCTGATGGTTTCACTCGGCCTGGAGACCCCCCTCAGTGCCGCCGAGCTCTATATCGAGCAGGGCGCCGTCTACGTGTTCCGGGACGGGCGGCTGGAGAAGTTTAGCTAGTCCCATCCGCCGTCATTCCGGAGCGGTGCGAAGCACGAACCCGGAATCTCGAGATTCTCAGGTGCGCAAGGGCGCACCGAAGTTCGCCCTTCGGGCGCCCCGAATGACCGAGTGTGTTTGACCCCGGTGTTCCCCCGCGTTACCACCACAAGTCAGAACTGACTTACGCACCAGCGAGAAGCGATGTCCTTCAACACCTTCGGCCACATGTTCCGCGTCACGACCTTCGGCGAGAGCCATGGGGTGGCGATCGGCTGCGTGGTCGACGGGTGTCCGCCCATGATCCCGCTGACCGAGGCCGACATCCAGCAGGACCTCGATCGCCGCCGGCCGGGCCAGTCGCGCTTCACCACCCAGCGCCAGGAGCCGGACCAGGTCAAGATCCTCTCCGGCGTGATGGCGCATCCGGAGACCGGCGTGCAGGTGACGACGGGTACACCGATCGGGCTCCTGATCGAGAACACCGACCAGCGCTCGAAGGACTATTCCGAGATCAAGGACAAGTTTCGCCCCGGTCACGCCGACTTCACCTATGAGGCCAAATACGGCCTGCGCGATTATCGCGGCGGCGGCCGCTCCTCGGCGCGCGAGACCGCGACGCGCGTTGCCGCCGGTGCCATCGCGCGCAAGGTGCTGCCCAACGTGAAGGTGCGCGGCGCGCTGGTGCAGATCGGCCCGCACAAGATCGACCGTGCGAAGTGGGACTGGGACGAGATCGCCAAAAATCCGTTCTTCTGCCCGGACAAGGACAAGGCCGCGTTCTTCGAGACCTATCTCGACGGCATCCGCAAGAGCGGCTCCTCGATCGGCGCGGTGATCGAGGTGGTCGCCGAAGGCGTGCCGGCCGGCCTTGGCGCGCCGATCTACGCCAAGCTCGATTCCGATCTGGCGGGCGCGATGATGACCATCAACGCAGTGAAGGGTGTCGAGATCGGCGCCGGTTTCGGCGCGGCGGAGCTCACCGGCGAGGAAAACGCCGACGAGATGCGCACCGGCAATGACGGCACGCGCTTTTTGTCCAACCATGCCGGCGGCGTGCTGGGCGGCATCTCCACGGGGCAGCCGGTGGTGGTGCGTTTCGCGGTGAAGCCGACCTCCTCGATCCTGCAGCCGCGTCTCACCGTCGACCGCAAGGGGGCCGACACCGAGATCTTCACCAAGGGCCGCCACGACCCGTGCGTGGGCATCCGCGCCGTCCCTGTCGGCGAAGCCATGATGGCCTGCGTGCTGGCCGACCACTTTTTGCGCGACCGCGGACAGGTCGGGCGCTAGGGCCGAGTCGGGCGTTCATGCCGCGGTACCAGCCGACCGCGCAGCTTGACGATCCCGCAACTTCGTTCGCAAATGCGGCTATGAACAGCTCCGAGCTTCAGCGCATCTGCGACTGGCTGATCGACGGCGCCTGGGCGGCTCAGGAGTCGGCCGTAGGGATTGCCGATTTCTGCGAACGTCTTGTCGCGGCCGGCCTGCCGCTGACGCGTTTCGGCATCTTCATCCGTACGTTGCATCCCGAAGTCTTCGGCCGCAACTTCATCTGGCGGCAGGGCGAGGAGGTCGAGGTCGGCACCGTCGATTTCGATATCCTGGACACGCCCGAATTCGCCGCGAGCCCGCTCCGCATCGTGTTCGAGCAGGGGATCGAGGTCAGGGGGCGCGTCGGCGATCCCGACAATACGCGCTTTCCGATCGTCAAAGACATGGACGCCGAAGGAGCGACCGACTACATCGCGGTGCCGATGCCGTTTCTCGACGGCTCGGTCCACGCCACGAGCTGGGTGACGCGGCATCCCGGCGGCTTCAGCGATGACCATATCGCAGCGATCCGGTCCATCGTGACGCCGCTGGCGCGCGTCAGCGAGATCATCACCCTGCGCCGTACCGCCGAGATGCTGCTCGACACCTATGTCGGCAACCGCGCCGGCGCGCGCATCCTCGGCGGCCAGATCCGCCGCGGCCACAACGACACCATGCAGGCCGCGATCTGGCTCTCGGACCTGCGCGGCTTCACCGCGCTGTCGGACCGGCTGCCACCCGAGACGGTGGTCGAGATCCTCAATCACTATTTCGACTGTCAGGTGACCGCGATCCGCGGCCATGGCGGCGAAGTCCTGAAATTCATGGGCGACGGCCTGCTCGCGGTGTTTCCGATCGACGAATATGTCGGCGATGCCGCCCACGTCTGCACACGCGTGCTGGAAGCGGCGCGCGAATCCCGCGCCAGCGTCGAGGCGCTGGCCTTTCCGGTCGGCGACGCCGTCGAGCGTTTCCGCTTCGGCGTCGCGCTGCACGTCGGCAACATCCTCTACGGCAATATCGGCGGCGGCAACCGCCTCGACTTCACCTGCATTGGTCCCGCCGTGAACCTTGCCGCAAGGCTCGAGAAGATCACGGGCCGCCTGGGGCGGACCGTCGTGGCCTCGGAAGGTTTTGCCAATGTCTGCCGCCACGACTGGCGCGAGCTCGGCGAGTTTCCGATCGCGGGATTTTCCAAGGCTCAGCGCGTGTATGGGCTTGGCGAGGAAACGCCGGTGGTGATGGCCTAGCGGACGGCACCGTCGGCGAAACTAGTCAGCGCGCACATATGACTGCCTCAGCCCAAGCGTCAGGATCGTCAGAGTGATCCACAGCCGCAGCATCGCAAAGCTGAAGATGAAGACGAAATAGATCAGGTTCTTGCTGAACTGGCTCGCTGACGAGGTCTGCCAGAAATTCCAGATCGCGCTCCGCACCGCTTCCTGTCCGTAGGCGAGGGCGACGTTGATGACACCGAGCGCGATCAAGGCGGCGCCGAGCCACAGCCCGCGCCGTGCGAACTCGCCGATGGCGCCGAACAGGGCGACCCTGCCGTCATCGCGCTCGGCACGGACGATCATGAGCAGCACGATGGTGGCGATCCATGCACTCCAGAAGCGCCCGGGATGGGTGAACTGGTCGAACGCCATGCCATCGAGCCCCGCCAAGAGATGATACGAGGCCTCAAAGCCGGCTAATCTGGCGCTGAGCGCCGCCGCGATCATCACGAGCATGATCCGCCACAGGATCGAGAAGGACAGCTTGAACTGCTCGCCCAATGTCAGCGCGCCGAGCGAGGACTGGCCACCCGCCGCCTCGATCGATTGTTGCGCCGTTGCGAAGAAGGCCAGGAGCACCGAAATGTCGGCAATAATGATGGCCGGCAGCGCCACGGCGCCGCCGCCGAACGCGATTACCCGCATCGCAGCCGCCAGGATCAGCCAGGGCAGGGCGTGCAGGATCTTGAACGGACCGAACGAGGTTTCTGGGCGGGCCGGCTTGAGCGCGAGCTGTTTGCGCAGTGCAACTGTCATCTCACCGTGGTGACACAGGAGATTGAACCTGCGGTAGCGGGGATCGGTAAAATTGACCGGAAGCGGGCAAACGACGCCCTATTCCTCCGGCTCGGTCGTGAACAGCAGTGGATAGCCCTTGGCGCGGCCGGCATCGGTGGCGCGGGTGGCCTTGGTCTCGGCGACGTCCCTGGTGAACACGGCGACGACGCAGGCGCCGAGCTTGTGCGCGGTGATCATCACCTTGTAGGCCTGATCCTCGGTCATGCGAAATTCGGCCTTCAGGATCATGGTGACGAATTCGCGCGGCGTGTAGTCGTCGTTGATCAGGATGACCTTGTGCAGCTTCGGCCGCTCGACCTTGGTCTTGGTCCGCGTCTTCGGCTTGGTGACAGTGTTGTTCATTCCGCCTCCCGGACACGCGGGCTCGGGTTCCCTGCCGCAGCGATCAGCTTGCGGCCTTCGCACCATATTGCAGGACCTGCACCTTCTCCAAGGTGATCAGACCGCTCGACATCATGCCATCCAGGATGGGCAGGAATGCGTTGATGTTGTCCTCGCTGTCGACGATCTCGATCAAGAGCGGCAAATCTTCCGAAAGCCGCAGGATCTTCGAGGTGTGCAGCCGGCTCGACTTGCCGAAGCCCATGGGGCCGCGCAGCACGGTGGCGCCGGCAAGGTGTCGCTCGCGCGCGGTCATCACGATCGCTTCATAAAGCGGTTTGCCGTCGAAATGGTCGCTCTCGCCGATGAAGATCCGGAGCGAAACTGCCTGATTGGGGATTTGCATGGTCAGCTCCTCGTCAAGCGGTTGTAGCGGCTCGCCATCATATGCCCTGCCCATACCGACACCAGCCAGCAGATGACGGACGCCGCGATATAGGCGAGCGCGGTGTATTTCATGCCGCTGTGGAACAGGCGGAAGGTCTCCAGGCTGAAGGTCGAAAAGGTGGTGTAGCCGCCGCAGAACCCGGTCATGACGAATTGCCGGTGCTCGGGCCGCGCCAGCATGCGGCCGTCGGGGCCGGTCAGCGTCGCGTAGAAGCCGATGATCAGTGAGCCCGTCGCGTTGATGAACAGCGTCGCGAAGGGAAAGCCCGGCCCGGTGTCGAGCGCGAGCCCGACGAGATAACGCGTCAGGCCGCCGACGACGCTGCCGGCGGCAACCCAGGCATAGAGCACCGCAGTGCGCCAGCGCTCGGCGGGAGCGTTCATCGGCCTCTAGCCTCCCAGGCCGTCCGCAAGGAGGAAACCGCAACTGACGGCGGCAAGGCAGAGCCCGACCGAGAACACGACATTGCCGAGCGCATGCATCGCCTCGCCGTTACGCGCGAGTGTCAGCGTCTGCAGGCTGAACGAGGACACCGTGGTGTAGCAGCCGAGAAATCCCGTCACCGCGAACAGCCACGGATTGGGCGTGGCAAAGGCCGAGCCGGGATGGGTCGCCAGCGCGCCGAGAATGCCGATCAGGAAGGCGCCGGTGACGTTGATGGTCATGGTGCCCCACGGAAACGTCTCGCCCAGCCGCCGCGCGATCACGCCGGAAATGAAATAGCGCGCGCAGCCGCCGAGCACGCTACCGACCATGATCGCGATTGCTCCGCTCAGCACGATGAACGACCTCCCATCCTCATTTGTCCTCCGCTGCCAGACCGTTGCCGACGGCCAAGAGTCCCACGAGCGAGACCAGTGCGAAGCCGAGCCCCGCAAAGAAGGTTCCTGCCGGACCATAGGCGTCCCACAGCGCGCCGGCGATCACGCTCGCGGCCAGCAAGGCAAGGCCGGTGAACAGGTTGAAATAGCCGAACGCGGTGCCGCGCAGGCTGGGCGGCGCGGCGTCGGCGACGAGGGCCGAGAGCAATCCTTGCGTCAGTCCCATATGCAGCCCCCACAGCACGACGCCGAGTGCGAGGCCGCCAAGGCTCGGCAGCAGCGCCAGCGCGAGATCGGCACAGGCGAGGAAGACGAGCCCGAGCGCGAGCAGGCCGGTCCGGTTGATCCGGTCCGAGAGCACGCCGGCCGGATAGGCCGACAGCGCGTAGGCGATGTTCATCAGCACAAGCACCGCCGGCACCCACATCGCATTGAGCCCGATGTTCTGTGCCCGCAGGATCAAGAAGGCCTCGCTGAAGCGGGCGAGGGTGAAGACGACGCCGACGGCCACGACGCGCCAATAGACCGTGCCGAGCTGCCGCATCGCGGCGAGATTGAGCGGATTCCCCGCAGGCTCCCGGCTCGGATCCGGCTCCGGCTCGCTCACCGCGAATGCGATCAAGCCGAACGACAGGAAGGCCGGCAGCACCGCCACCCAGAACACCGCGGCAAAATTGTCTGCCGTCCACCACATCAGGCCGATCGCCACGAGCGGCCCAAGGAAGGCGCCGATGGTGTCGAGCGATTGCCGCAGGCCAAAGCTCGCCCCGCGCAGGCCGCGAGGTGCGATATCGGCGATCAGCGCATCGCGCGGCGCGCCGCGTATGCCCTTGCCGACACGGTCGATGAAGCGGGCGGCCACCAGCCATCCGACGCTGGGGGCAAGCGGGAACAACGGTTTGGTGAAGGCCGCGAGCCCATAGCCGAGCGCTGCGAGCAGCTTGCGGCGGCCGAGCCAGTCGGACAACGCGCCGGAGAAGATCTTCGTGATCGAGGCCGTCGCCTCCGCGATGCCCTCGATGAAGCCGACGGTGAGCGTCGAAGCGCCGAGCACGGTGACGAGATAGACCGGCAGGAGCGCGTGGATCATCTCGGAGGAGATGTCCATCAGCATCGAGACGAAGCCAAGCACCCAGATCCCCCTGGGCAACCCGCTACGTGCAGCAGTCGGTGTCGTCGTCGTCACGTCGTCGCCGTCTCCTTCGCGTTCTCCTGGCCAAAGGCCAGACAACAAAAAACCCGCCACCGGCGGGTTTGTCCATGCTCCCGCCGAAGGCAGAGGCTCAATGATTGCCCCTCCTCAAGCAGGAGTCATCAGCCCACTACGGTCCAGGATTCGGGTTCAAGGCCGCCGGGCGGTTATCGGGGGACTCCATCCCCATCTGTCTGGCCAACCTAGCATGGAAATCGTGCCGGACAAGTAGGCGGGACGCTCTGTCCCGCGGCTCGTCGTTCCGGCTTTGCGCATCGCGAGCCCGATGATGCGAGCAATCTGGCGCGTTCCAGCGGCGCGAGCGCGGCAACACGGCGGCAGCTTTGCGCAAGGGCGTGCACATACCCAACCCGCAGCTTCCTAACCTGAATGTGAAGCGCAAGCGATCTTCGCCCTTTGCGGCTCGGCGATTGCATGTCACCATCGCGTCATACGACGGGAGACTGCGATGCGCTTGCTGTTCTCGATCGGGGCTGTGCTGGTTGCCGGCATGTTTGCCGGAGGGGACGTCGCGGGCATCGCGGCACCAGGACCAAAATTTGAACCGCCAAAGAACGAGCCGCAGCGGCTTGCGGCCGACAGGGACGCGCAGACGGTCGACGTCGAGCTGGTCCTCGCCGTCGATGTCTCTTACTCCATGGACATGGACGAGCTCGCGATCCAGCGCGAAGGCTATGCGCAGGCGATCCAGTCGAAGGAATTTCTTCAGGCGCTGAAGCTCGGTCCGAACGGTCGGATCGCGGTGACCTATTTCGAGTGGGCCGCCTCGAGCGACCAGAAGATCATCATTCCCTGGCGGCTGGTCGACGGACCGGAGACGGCCGATGCGGTTGCCGCCGAGATCATGAAGACGCCGATCCGGCGCGCCTCGCGTACCTCGATCTCCGGCGCGATCACGTTCGCGATGCCGCTGTTCGACGAGGATCCCTATCGGGGCCTGCGCCGTGTGATCGACATTTCCGGCGACGGCCCCAACAACAATGGCGGCCCCGTCACGGTGGCGCGCGACGCCGCGCTGGAGAAGGGCGTCGTCATCAACGGCCTGCCGATCATGGTCAAGGAGCCGTCCTATTCGACCATGGATATCGATAATCTCGATTTCTATTACGAAGACTGCGTCATCGGCGGTCCAGGCTCCTTCGTCATAACGATCAAGGACCGTGACAAGTTCAAGGAGGCGATCCGCACCAAGCTGCTGATGGAGGTCGCCGGCCGCACGCCGGAGCGCCCCGTGATGCGGGTCGCCGACAAGGAGCCGCGCGTCAATTGCCTGATCGGCGAGAAGATATGGTCGGACCGCTGGGGGCGCTGAAGCCCCCGGGCTGAGACCTTTTGCCCATCCAACCGGCAGTTGAACTTAACGGCTCGTTAACCGGTGCATGGCCCTAATCGGTCGGTTTCTGTCCGTTTCAGTCGGCGTCCCGATATCGCTGAAGCCAAACGAAGTGGGTCTGTCGGGCCCGTCTTCCGAGCAATCATATGGCCGTCATCTCATCCAGCACCAGCCAGATTTCTCCCGCCAATGAGCGGCTGTATCACCAGAGCGCGCTGCTTGGTGACTGGAAGGGCAATTGGGTGGGCAACAACCAGCCCGTCGGCTTCAAGGTCGTGAACATCCGCGGGGCCCGCGCGCAGGTCGAGTACACCCATAACGGGCACACCGAGCGCGGCTTTGCCGAGGTCCAGGGCACGCTCATCACCTTTGGCGGGGTGACGGTCGGCACCAAGGACGGCAAGAACATGGTGATGCTGTTCTCGTTCGGGGGCGCTGGCAAGCAGACCGCCAATCTCGAGAAGCAGGCCCCGCCGGCTTCCGACAGCCGTCTCATGGGAAGCTGGGGCGGCTATTCCAGCGCCAACGGCAAGAGCGCGAGCTTCAAGGTGCTCGCGGTCAATGGCAAGGAAGCCCAGGTCAGCGTCACCACCGACGGCGTCACCCGCCAGGGCACCGGCTACGTCTACAAGAACGTCATCATGTTCGGGCAGACGCAGATCGCGACCGATGACGGGCAGAACGGCAAGGTCATCTACCAGGTCGGCACGAAATCCTTCATGGTGCCGGTCACGAAATATCCGCCGGCCGATTCATCGTCCTCCGTCGACAGGACCGCTTGAACGCGCGGCGACCCGACACGCGCGGGGCCTGCTGTCCTCACCATTTCGGCGCCCGCTTCTCCACGAACGCCCTCAAGCCCTCCTGCGCCTCATCCGACGTCGCGACGTTGCAGAAATCGTCCACGGCGCTCGCAATGCTGCGGCGATAATCGAGATCGATCTGGCGCATGAAGGCGGCGCGGCCCATCCGCAGCACCGTGGCCGATTTGCCGGTGAACTGCGCAGCGAGCTTCGCCACCTCGGCCTCGAGCTCCGCATCCGCGACGACGCGGTTCACCACGCCGAGCTCGCGTGCTTCCATGGCGCTGAAGATCCGGCCGGTGAACAGCAGCTCAAAGGCGCGGTGTCGTCCCACGATGCGCGGCAGATGCGCGTAGTGGATCGCGGGAATGACGCCGACGTCGATCTCGGGATAGCCGAACGTCGCGCTCTCGGCTGCCAGCACCACGTCGCAGGACACCGCCATGGTCATGCCTCCGCCGCGCGCCGCACCGCCGACCGCGGCGATCGAGGGTTTTCCGAGCCCGTACTGGGCATCGTAAAGGCCGATATAAAGCGCCTGGAGGAATTCCCGGATCTCGGCGCCGGATCTGCCAAGCAGGATGTCGAGGTCGAGGCCCGCCGAAAAACGTTTTGCAATTGCGCTCGCCAGCACGACAACGCGCGCGCCGTCATCGTCCGCAGCGCGGCGGAAGGCGGCGACAACTGCGCGGATCATCTCGAGGCTCAGCGCATTGACAGGCGGGCGGCGCAGCGTGATGCGGGCGATGTTGCCAACGCATTCGTACGCGACGGGATTGTCAGAGGTCACCGAGTTCTCCATGCTTCATTGGGGCAGCACCTTCAACTCCCGCTCGACCTTGCGCAAGACTTTCGCGGGCGGCCGCAAGGGCGCCATCGCCGATCAGCCGCGCCAGACATTCGGCCCGCAGATGCGGGATCGTCAGCGGCAAGAGCGCGGCTTCCTGACCAGCTTACGTTGCGGCGCGGCCCGTGCAAGACCTCGGGCGCGCATGCTAGGCTGCGCTCTGGAGATTGCTCGCGACGGAGAGGACAGATGACCGACGAACATCCCATGATGGCCGGCTCGGCCACCGTTTTCGTCGTCTCCGACATCGCCGCGAGCCTCGCCTATTACCGCGACGTGCTCGGGTTCGAGGTCACCTTCGAATATGGTGAGCCGCTGTCCTACGCCTGCCTCTGTCGCGAGGAGGTCGCCCTGCATCTGCTGGCAGCGGCCAGGACGAAACGCTTGCCCGGGCAGGGCGGCCTCTGCATTTTCGTCCGCGACGTTGACCTGCTCTATGCCGAATTGTCCGGCCGTGGCGCCAGGCCCATCAACCAGCCGGAGGATCGCGATTACGGCATGCGCGATTTCGACATCGTTGATGCCGACGGCAATCAGCTCACTTTCGGCATGGGTATCCCGGAACCCGGCTGAGGCGATGCCGGCGCTGCCTCGCTGGCATTCCTCATCGCCGGAGGGTATGATTTGCGAGGTTTTCGAAGGTTATCCGAATGTCCCGCCTTGCAGCTTCATGCGGTCTTGCAGCTATCGTCGCCGTGCTCTGGCTCGGCGGCACCTCCGTTCATGCGCAAGTTGCACCGCTGAGATATGTCATACCGGGCGGACCGTTTGGCTTTGGCGGCAGCGATGGCCAGGGCTCCGATCCTTACGGCAATTTTCCGAGCTTCAATGCCGGTGACGCAGGCGGGCGCACCAATTTTGCGAACGGCTTCTTCGTCGGTAGCCAGCGCGGCAACCTCAATTGGAGCGGCCTCAGTCAGACCGGACTTGGTCAGAGTGGATTTGGTCAGAGCGGTTTTGCCGGCAATTTCAGCGCGCTCTCGTATGACAGCACCCAGTTCGGCTACACCACCAAAACCTTGGGCGACATGCCCGTCACCTTTTTTGCCGGTTTCGACACGCTGAAATATGGCAATGGCATCGGCAGCTCGGTGGCGCCGCTGACCTCGGGTGCGGCCCCCGGCACCAGCGCATTTGCGGGCGTCGAGTTCAAACCGACCTCCAACCTCAGCCTATCGTTCGGCGCCGGTTTCATCCAGCAGGACTCGGGTCGCATGGACAGCGATATCAGATCGAACATGCTGCCCGGCGAGTCGCCGGCCCTGAGTGGCCTTCGGCGTTAGGATCGCATCACCAGTTCAGGCGGACGCCGCAGCGATTTCGGCAGGTCTGGGCCGTACCCGAAACGCATCACGATATCGGGGCGCCGCTCGCCGAGTCCGAGTGAGGCCGCGAATTGCGGCCTCAGCGCCGCCACCTCGACCGGCTGGTTGACGAAGGCATATTTCAGTCCCAGCGCGGTCGCCTGCAAGCCGAAGCGCTGGCAGGCGCGCCCCACTGCAATCCAGCGCGGTGTATCGCTGCGATTGGCCCCGAGCACGACGACGCCCGCAGAGCTGACGAGCTGTTCGCGGTACTTCTTGTTTTCGCCGCTCTCCGTGAAGAAGAGTTTCATAAGCGGCCGCGCCAGCCACTACGGCAGGGACGGGTTTCCCGAGGCGGGTGAGAACAACCCGTCCATGCTCGCGAGCGCCTCCGTCTCGTTGAAGCGAATCCAGTTCACGAGCTCGCGCATGAAGGCCCTGTCGCGCATCTGCGCGGCGTTGCCTTCGAGCACGTAGTCGGCGACCTTCGCGATCGCGGCGTGCTCGGTCAGCAGGATGGTTGTGACATCAGGTTCGCGACAGGCGTTCTCGAGCCGGCGCAAGGTCTCGGGCGGGGCCGGCCTGCCGTCGAACGTCGCGCGCGTGCATTGCCGTACCGGAATCGCGGCCGCCAACGCCGATGCGGCGGGCGGTGTTTCCTCGAGCGTGATCACGATGCGGTCGCCGTCGATGACCGGGTCGGCGCGCCAGCCCAGCGTGGATGCAGCGAGGATGAGGTTTTCGGCGGCGCAGCCGAGGCTGACGAAGAGGTGATGATCGTCCGGATCGACAGCCGGACAGCGGCGCGAAAAATCCGGCGCGATCGTGATTTCGTTGCCGTGCGCGGAGAAGACCCACGGCTGGGTGTTATGGCTATTGGCGGCGAGGGTGGCAAAGCGCACGAGCTCGCGATCCCGCGGCACGGCCTGCAGTGGAGCCCGCGACGTCGTCACCGCCGCGTCATAGGTCATCGTTGCTCCCGCGGCAGGGAAGCCGCCGATCGCAGCCGCGGGAAACCCGAGCGCGGCCGCGATGAACTGTCGCCGGTCAACCACAAACGTCCGCTCCATGCCTTTGCGCAGCATGCCTCTAGCAGCAACGGGCCCCAGAACGATTGACCGGAATCAAGATCAGATGACCGGTCCACGCAATTCTGGTTTGGGCATCACGACAAGCCCGCCACCAGCGGCCTTTGCAGGTGCCTGGCCATCAGTTCCGCCGCCTCCGTGTAACGTCGCGTTTCCAGGACGTCGAGCAGGCGCAAATGCTCGCGCACGTGCCGGCGCATGCCGTCGCGGTCGGCGAAGCTGCGATAGGCGAACAGGCGTCTGATCGAGTTCACGCGCTTGAGCGCTTCGAGAAAAAAGGGATTGCCGGCGCCGCGGATGATGTCTTCGTGGAATTCGCAGCCGGAGTGAAAGATCTCGCCGATCGTCATCTTCTCGATCTCGCCTTCGAACACGCGCTGTTGGCGCTCGCGCAGGCGTGTGATCACCTCCTGCGGCAGCGTAAAACCCGGCTGCGCGATCGCCGCCGGCTCGATCACCGCGCGAAACGCCTTGGCCTGTGCTTGAGCTTCGGGGCTTGAGACCGTCTCTGCGAAACGCCAGCCATAGCCCGGCAGGCGTGCGATCCAGCCCTCGGCAGCGATCCTGTCCAGCAGCCGCTGCAGCTCGGCCCGCGTGACGTCATAGCGGCGCATCAGCTCCGCCTCGGTAACGTCGGTCGGCAGCCGGCTCGCGAGCACGTCGCCTGCGACGGACGCATAAACCTGCTCGTTGCGCCTCACTGCCGCGAGCGCCGGTTGGGCTGCGCCGCTGGTGGGATTCTTGGCCAGCACAAAACCGCGATGCGGCTCGCCGCGCGCCAGCCCCGCTGCTTCCAGCGCCTTCAGGCCGAGCCGGATCGGCGCGCGCGAAAGGTCCAGCGCGTCGGCAAGCCTTTGTTCGATCAGGCGGTCGCCGGCCTTCATGCCTTCGCGCCGGGCCAGCGCCATGATGAGCCCGGCAAGGTGTTCGGCGCGTTCGGAACCGTTCTTGTCGGTGCGTTGTCGGGAACTGTCTGATGAGCTCATTGCACTGCACGCGAGATTTAGGGCTTGACAGACTGTCCCACGGATTGTTCTTTTATGCAACAATATACAATCGACCCAGGGAGAGCCCGATGGCACGCGCGCCGGATGTCCATATTTGCGAGGTCGCTCCCCGCGATGGTCTGCAGAATCTCGACATCTTCGTTCCGACAGAAGCCAAATGCGCGCTGATCGACACGATCGCCGCTGCCGGCGTGGGCGAGATCGATGCCGGCTCGTTCGTGCCGCCAAAGGTCGTGCCGCAATTCGCCGACGTCGATACGGTGATGACACACGCGCTCACGCACAAATCGGCGACCATCGGTGCGCTGGTGCCGAACGTGAAGGGCGCCGAGCGCGCCATCGCCGCCGGTGTCAACGCCGTCTACTTCGTGATCTCCGCCAGCGAGACGCATAATCGCGCCAATGTGCGCCGCACGGTCGATGAGCAGATCGAGGGATTTCGCGCGGTCCGCGCCGCGATCGACGCCCGGCCCGTGGGCCAGCGGCCGCAATTGATGGGCGCGATTGCGACCGCCTTCGGCTGCTCGCTGGAGGGCGAGGTGAGCGAGGCAGCCGTGTGCCGGGTGGCGCGCGCTTTTGCCGAGGCCCGTGCCGACGAGATCGGCCTTGCCGACACCGTCGGCTATGCCACCCCGAAATTGATCGGGCAGATCATCCAAGCCGTGCGGGGTGAGGTCGGGTCGCAAATGACGCTGCGGCTGCATCTGCACGACACGCTCGGTGCGGGCCTTGCCAATGCCGTCGCCGGTCTCGAAGCCGGCATCCGCCGTTTCGACGCTGCGGTGTCCGGCCTCGGTGGCTGCCCCTTTGCTCCCGGTGCGCGCGGCAACATCGTCACCGAGGACCTCGTGTTCATGCTGGAACGCATGGGGCTCTCCACCGGCATCGACCTCGACCGTCTGATGCAGACGCGCGAGATCCTCGCCCGCCATATCCCGGCAAAACATTTGACGGGGCATCTGCACGAGGCAGGCATTCCCAAAGTCCTGCGGAGCGCGGCATGACCACGGCTGCACATGAGACGGCATCGGAGCTTCGCCCGCTCGCCGGGCTTCGCGTCATCGAGTTCAGTCAGATGGTGATGGGGCCGAGCTGCGGCTTGATCCTCGCCGATCTCGGTGCCGACGTGATCAAGGTCGAGCCGCCCAAGGGCGACCGCACCCGCACTTTCAAGGGGCCAGCCGCCGGCTTCTTCGCCACCTACAGCCGCAACAAGCGCAGCATCGCGCTGGATACGTCGACCGCGGACGGCCAGAATGTCGCACGCAGGCTGATCGAGAACAGCGATGTCCTGATCGAGAATTTTCGGCCGGGCCTCTTGAAACGGATCGGCCTCGACTACGAGAGCGTCGCGGCGTTTGCGCCCCGCCTGATCTATTGCTCGCTCAAGGGCTATCTGCCCGGCCCGTACGAGAACCGCCTCGCGCTCGACGAAGTGGTGCAGATGATGGGTGGCCTCGCTTATATGACCGGCTTGCCCGATCGTCCCATGCGCGCCGGGGCCTCGGTCAACGACGTCATGGGCGGCATGTTCGGCGTGATCGCGATCCAGGCCGCGCTCGCCGAGCGGCAGCGGACCGGCCGCGGCCGTTACATCCAGAGCGCGCTTTACGAAAACAACGTGTTCCTGATGGCGCAGGCCATGATGTGCGAGGTGGTCAGCGGCCAGCCGTCGATCCCGTATTCCATCAAGGACAGTCCGTGGCCGGTCTACGATCTCTTCGACACCAGGGACGGCTCGAAGCTGTTCGTCACCATCGTCGGCGAAGAGCAATGGGCGGCGTTCTGCCGCGCCTTCGATCGTGACGCCTGGCTCGTTGATCCGCGGTTTGCGACGAGCAATGACCGCGTCGATCATCGCGGCTGGCTGATCCCGGAAATCGCGAAGATCTTCAAGCAATGGGACAAGGCCGATCTCGCCGCGCGCCTCGAGCAGCTGGATCTGCCCTACGCGCCGGTCAACAAGCCCGGCGATCTCTTCGATGATCCGCATCTCAACCAGTCGGGCGGCCTGACCGATATTCGGCTGCCCGATGGCGGCGAGGCCAAGACACCGCTGTTGCCGATTTCCATGGACGGAAGGCGACTGCCCAACCGCTACGATCCACCTGGGATCGGTGAGCACAGCGGCGAGATCCTGCGCGAGATCGGCATGTCTCCGGAAGACATCGAGGCGCTGCGACAAGCAGGGACGATCAAGTTCGCGCCGTCCTGACCGATCCGCGTAATCGAACAAAAAACGAGGGAGGAGGAGCACATGAGCATTACCAGGCGCCAGGCGCTGATCGCGGGCTCCGCATTGGCCGGAGCATCGCTGTTGCCGGGGCGATTGCTTGCGCAGAGCAAGCAGGTCTCCCTTGCGTTCGGACCAGTGTCGCCGGTCTACGCCATCGGCATGATCGCCGAGCTGAAGGGGTACTTCAAGGACGAGGGGCTCGATTCCAAGCTCATCACCGGCAATGCCGGCACGTTCGGACGCCAGACGCTGGCGGCGGGGCAGGCGCTGTTTGCGCACGGCGATGCCAGTCACCCGCTCCAGCTCGGCGCGCGCGGCAAGCCCTGCAAAATCCTGCTCGCCACCGAGATGGTGTGCTCCTACGCCAACATCATGGTCCGGCAGGACCTCCACGACAGCGGCATCAATTCGGTCGAGAAGCTCGCCGACTACAAGCGGCCGGACGGCGCCAAGCCGATCGTTGCCGCCACCGCGATCGGCTCGGGCACCTGGGTGTTCGGCACCTATGTGTTCGAAGCGCGCGGGCTCGGCGACAAGGTGAACTGGGTCGCAGGCGGCGGAACCAACACGATGTTCCCCTCGCTCCAGACCAAGCAGTTCGATGCCATCATGGCGCCGCCGAGCTGGATCGTCGAGGTCGAGAAGAAGGGCTTTGGCAGGACGATTTACGACACGTCCAAGCCGGGCGTGTTCGAGAAGGATTTCGGCGGCACGCTGCCCGTGCTCGTGATCTACACGCTCCAGGACACGGTGGAGCAGGACAAGGCGTTGGTGCAGGCCTACGTCAATGCGATCTACCGCGCGATGGCGTTCGTGAAGGCGGCGCCACTCGCGGAGGTGCAGGCGCTGGTCACGCCGAAATATTTCTCGGGCATCGATCCCGACGCGGTCAATGCCGAACTCGGCTTCGACAAATCGACCTGGGCCTATGACGGCGTCATCGACAAGACTGCGTTCGAACGCGGCGCCAAGCCCTGGTACCGCAAGGGCACGGATATTCCAGAGACCAAATACGAGGATGTCGTCGACATGAGCTTCCTCCAGGCCGCCAGGGCGAAATACAAATGATCGCCGCGACGGGCCAGGGCCTTGCGCTCGCGCGCGACGAGGATCACACAGCGGCAGCGCGCGTCCGCATTGCCGTGCAGGGGCTTGCCAAGCGCTTCAACGCGTCCGGCCGCGAGTTCGTGGCGGTGGATGACGTCTCATTCGAGGTCAAGCAGGGCGAGTTCGTTGCGCTGCTGGGTCCATCCGGCTGCGGCAAGAGCACCATTCTCAACATGGTCGCGGGCTTGTTGCCGCGCTCGGGTGGACGCATCCTGATCGACGAGGACGCGGTCGAGACCGGCACGGTCAACCCCAGGGTCGGTTATGTCTTCCAGCGCGATACGCTATTTCCCTGGCGAACCGTGGAGCAGAACATCGGCTATGGGCTGGAGATCGCCGGGTTGCCGAAGACCGAGCGCGCCAGCCGCGTCGCTTCGGCGGTCGAGAAGGCCGGGCTCTCGGGCTTTGGTCAGAGTTTTCCACGCATGCTGTCCGGCGGCATGCGCCAGCGCGTCGCCTTGATGCGCACGCTGATCCTGGAGCCCGAGATCCTGCTGATGGACGAGCCGTTCGGTGCGCTCGACACCCACACCAAGCTGGAGATGCACAAGACGCTGCTGGAGATCTGGGAACGCGAGCGGCAGACGGTGCTGTTCGTGACGCACGATCTCGGCGAGGCGCTGACGCTCGCGAGCCGCATCATCCTGCTCTCGGCCCGGCCCGGGCGTCTCAAGGAAGATTTCGACGTCGCTATCCCGCGGCCGCGTGACCCCGTGGCCGTGCGCGAGAGCGCCGAATTCGGCCGCCTCTATTCTCACATCTGGCACTCCCTCGGCGAAGAATTCCGCCGCACCAGGGTCGATTGACCATGTCTAACAACCGCGCCGTGATCCTGTTCTGGCAATTGGCCATTCTCGCAGCCGTGCTCGTCATCTGGCAGTGGGGCTTTGAATGGAGCAAGGCGTTGCTGCCGAGGGCTTACGTGCCCAAAATACTAGATCCCTATTTTGTCGCCAAGCCGTCGCTGATCTGGCAGAGCTTTCTGCGGCTCGGCTGCTTCGCTGACGCTGGCGGCTTTGCCGCCTGTATCAGGGGCAACGACAACAATCTTTGGCTCGCCACGCTCGTCACGCTGAAGAATACCTGGTGGGGCTTTCTGTTCGGCTCTGCGAGCGGCATCGCCGCTGGCCTCATTCTCGGCCGCTCGGATTTCCTTGCCCGCGTGTTCGGACCCTACATCGTGGCGCTCAACTCGATACCGCGCATTGCGCTGGTACCGCTCGTCATCCTGATCTTCGGCCTTGGCGATCTCTCCAAGATCGCGACCGCCTGGCTCGTCGTGTTCTTCGTGGTGTTCTTCAACACCTTCGAGGGAACGCGGGCGGTCGATCGCGACCAGATCGCTGCCGCCCGTCTGCTCGGCGCCAGCGAGTTCACCGTGCTGCGTACGGTCGTGATCCCGTCCGCGCTCGCCTGGGTGTTCGCTTCGCTGTTGCCGGCGGTGTCTTTTGCGCTGATCGGCGTCATCGTTGGCGAGTTCATCGGCGCCGAGCGCGGCCTCGGCAAGCTCATCATCGAGGCGGAGGCGCGGGCCAATGCCAGCGAGATGATGGTGGCCATCTTCGTCATGATGTTCGTCGGCATCCTGCTGGCGATCGCGGTGCGCTCGCTACAGTCCTATTTGCTCCGATGGCAGCCGCAATTCGAGCCATCGGCATAGCGGCCTGACCTCAACGGCTGAACCGCGCCACCAGCTCCACATGCGGCGTGTGCCGGAACTGATCGACCGGCACCACCGCCTCCAGCCGATAGCCGCCGTCGATCAGCAGCCGCGCGTCGCGGGCAAATGTCGCGACGTTGCAGGACACCGCGATCACGACCGGCACCTTGCTCGCGGCGAGCTTAAGCGCCTGCGCCTGTGCGCCCTGGCGCGGCGGATCGAATACGACGGCGTCGAAGTCACGTAGCTCGGGCGGCACCAGGGGGCGGCGGAACAGATCGCGCGGCTCGGCCTTGATCGGCTTCAGGCCCGGCGTGCGCGCGGCTTTCGCCAGCGCTGCGACAGCGCCGGCGTCGTTGTCATAGGCGATGACGCGGGCCTTCTCTGCGAGCCGCAGAGCGAACGGACCGACACCGCAGAAAAGGTCGAGAACCTCCTTGGCCTTGCCGATGCGCTCGGCGACGAGCGCTGCCAGCGTCTCTTCGCCCGCCACGGTCGCCTGCAGAAACGAGCCCGGCGGCAGCGTCACCTCGGCGCGGCCCATCTTTATTGTCGGCGCCAGGCGTTGCAGCACCAATTCGCCATGCCGCGTCAGCCGCGCCAGGCGGTGCTGCTCGGCGACGCGCGAGAGCGCGGTGACGAGCGCCGTCGGCAGCGGGCCGGAGCCGCGCACGTCGACATCGAGGCCGTTGGCGGTGGCGGTGACCTGGATGTCCAGCGGCTTGGTCACCGGCATCCTGGACGTCAAAGGCTCGGCGAGCGCCCAGGCGGCATCGAGCGCGCCATCGAGTGCGGGATCGAGGATCGGGCAGCGATGGATCGGGATGACGTCGTGTGAGCTCGTCGCGGAGAAACCAACCTTGAGGATGTCATGCGTGCCGAAGCGGCTATGCAGCGTGACGCGGCGGCGGCCGGCACCATGGGCATCGACCAGCGGCGACACCTCGCAATCGATGCCGGCCTGGGCCAGCGTCTCCACCACGATGCCGCGCTTCCAGGCGTGATATGGCTCAGCCGCCCAATGCTGGATGGCGCAGCCGCCGCAGACGCCGAAATGCGGACAGAACGGCTCGATGCGCTCGGGGCTTGCGACGTCGACTGCGAGCAGCTTGCGGCGATCGGGATGGTGGCCCACGACGTGATCGACCTCGACGGTCTCGCCGCCGAGCGTGTAGGGCACGTAGATCGCTTCGCCGGCGTCGAGGCAGACGCCGTCGCCGCGATGGCCGACATGATCGATCCTGATGCGCTCAACCACGACGCGCGCCCAGGAAGAATTCGATATTGCCGTCGCCGCCGGTGATCGGCGAGGGGAATATCTCGATGTCGGTGCAGCCGAGCGAAGCGGCAAAGGCGGCGATGTCGTCGCAGATTTCCCGGTGCACGGCGGCGTCGCGGACGATGCCCTTCTTGTTGTGCTTCCTGTCAGCCTCGAATTGCGGCTTGATCAGCGCCAGCAGGCTCATCGGCGCTGCCGCCAGCGACAGCGCCACCGGCAACACGGTCTTCAGCGAGATGAAGCTGACGTCGATGACGACGACATCGGGCCGTGCCGGCAGCCGCTTGCCCTCATAGCTGCGGATGTCGGTCTCTTCCATCGACACGATCTTGGGGTGGTCGCGCAGTGAGGGATGCAACTGGCTGGTGCCGACGTCGATGGCGAACACCAGGCTCGCGCCGTTCGCCAGCAGCACCTCGGTGAAGCCGCCGGTGGAGGCGCCGACGTCGAGGCAGACATGATCCTCGATCTCGATCGGATACCGCTCCAGCGCGCCGGCGAGCTTGACGCCGCCGCGGGAGACATAGGGGTGCGCGGACTCGGCCTGGATCACGGCGTCCTCGGCAATCGTCTCCGACGGTTTGGCGACCGGCTTGTCGTCGGCGGTGACGAGCCCGGCCTCGATCGCCGCGCGCGCCCGCGCCCGGCTCTCGAACAGGCCGCGCTCGACCAGCAATACATCTGCGCGCTTGCGGGCAGGGGACATCACGCTCTCTTGGTACGGGTCTTGGGACGCTTCTTGAGACGATTGATCTGCTTATGTAGCGATCAATCGCGCGGCTGCCATCCGGACGCAAGCCTCGAACGCGGCCAGATCGTGCCAGACGTCGATCGGCATCGCGGCCGGCGTCACCAGCGGACAGCCGTGCAGCTCCAGCGCATGGATCATCATGAGATTGTCGACGAGGCCGAAATCCTCGACCGTCAGTCCCTGCGCGTCGACCAGCCGCCCATCCTCGGAGGTGACCTCCATGAAGCGGCCGACACGGTCGGCATAGGCGGCGCCGTCGTTGGAATAGGCCAGACAGAATTTGCGGCGGCCGGCCATGTAGCCGAGCTCGTAGACGGTGCCGGGATCGGCGCCGGCGCCACGGAACGGGGTGAGGTTGGCAATGATGGCGTCGGCCGCATCCATCATCGCCTCGTTGCCGTAGAAGATCTGCCGCGCGGCATCGGGCGCGGTGAGATCGATGGCGTTGTCGAGGGGATAGAGGCCGGTGAGCCCGTGCGCGGCGCAAATATCGACCTTGCGCCGGCCGATCTCGATCGCATCCGGCAGGAACACGTCGGGGCCTGCCAGATAGATTCTCATGGCTGACTGCTTCGGAGAAATTCAGGCGAGCCGCGAACCGCGGCGAAAACTGCGCTCCCTCTCCCGCTTGCGGGGGAGGGTTGGGGAGGGGGTGTCTCGGCAATCGAGAACCCCCCAAGAGGCGAAAACCCTCACCCGGATCGCTTCGCGATCCGACCTCTCCCGCAAGCGGGAGAGGTGTACCACCTCAGGCCAGCTTGACCGTCTCGGCCTTCACGTCCTTGCCGAGCGCCTCGAACACCTTGGCGACGATGCCCTTGGCGTCGAGACCGGCGCGGCCGTACATCGCGGCCGGCGTGTCGTGGTCCTGGAACACGTCGGGCAGCACCATCGAGCGGAACTTGACCATGCCGGTGTCGAGCACGCCCTGATCGGTCAGGTACTGCGCGACATGCGAGCCGAAGCCGCCGACCGAGCCTTCCTCGATCGTGATCAGGATCTCGTGGTCGCGGGCAAGCTTGAGCACCAGCTCGGTGTCCAGCGGCTTCATGAAGCGCGCGTCGGCGATCGTGGTCGACAGGCCGTGGGCTGCGAGCTCGTCGGCCGCCTTCTCGCATTCGGCGAGGCGCGTGCCGAAGGAGAGCAGGGCGATCTTGCTGCCCTGGCGAATCACGCGGCCCTTGCCGACCTCGAGCGGGATGCCGACCTCGGGCATCTCGATGCCGCGGCCTTCGCCGCGCGGA
Organism: Bradyrhizobium sp. WSM2793; assembly: GCF_000379585.1. Taxonomy (NCBI): domain Bacteria; kingdom Pseudomonadati; phylum Pseudomonadota; class Alphaproteobacteria; order Hyphomicrobiales; family Nitrobacteraceae; genus Bradyrhizobium; species Bradyrhizobium sp. WSM2793. The sequence continues at coordinate 27,522 of NZ_KB902824.1, forward strand.
TAGCGCAGCGAGCTCGGACGGTCGTCGATCGCGACCTGGGTCGCCACCATGTGCACGAGCTCGGCTTCGTCCGCCGCCGCCATGATCACCATGTTCGGCAGGCAGCCGAGATAGGCGTTGTCGAACGAGCCGGCATGCGTGGCGCCGTCGGCGCCGACGAGGCCGGCACGGTCGATGGCGAAGCGGACGGGCAGGTTCTGGATCGCGACGTCATGCACGATCTGGTCGTAGCCGCGCTGCAGGAAGGTCGAATAGATCGCGCAGAACGGCTTGTAGCCTTCGCTGGCAAGACCGGCGGCGAAGGTCACCGCGTGCTGCTCGGCGATACCGACGTCGAAGGTGCGATCGGGGAAGGCCTTGTTGAAGATGTCGACACCGGTGCCCGACGGCATCGCCGCGGTGATGGCGACGATCTTGTCGTCCTTCTGCGCTTCCTTGACGAGGCTCTGGCCGAACACGTTCTGGTAGGCCGGCGCATTCGGCTTGGCCTTGGCCTGGGTGCCGGTTGCGACGTCGAACTTGACGACGGCGTGGTACTTGTCGGCGGACGCTTCCGCCGGGCCGTAGCCCTTGCCCTTCTGCGTCACGACGTGGACCAGGATCGGGCCGGTCTCCATGTCGCGGACGTTCTTCAGGACGGGCAGCAGATGGTCGAGATTGTGGCCGTCGATCGGGCCGACATAGTAGAAGCCGAGCTCCTCGAACAGCGTGCCGCCGTCCATCATGAAGCCGCGGGAATATTCCTCGACGCGGTTGGCGCGGTTGGCGATGATCTTGGGCAGTCGCTTGTTGATCTGCTTGGCCGCATCGCGCAGCGTGCGATAGGTCTTGCCGGAGTAGAGCCGCGACAGATAGGCGCTCATGGCACCGACCGGCGGCGCGATCGACATGTCGTTGTCGTTGAGGATGACGATCAGGCGCGAGTTCATCGCACCCGCATTGTTCATGGCCTCATAGGCCATGCCGGCCGACATCGCGCCGTCACCGATCACGGCGATAACGTTGTTCTTGCCGCCGGAGAGGTCGCGCGCCACCGCCATGCCGAGGCCGGCGGAGATTGAGGTCGAGGAATGGGCCGCGCCGAACGGATCGTAATCGCTCTCGCTGCGCTTGGTGAAGCCGGACAGGCCGCCGCCGGTGCGCAGCGTGCGGATGCGGTCGCGCCGGCCGGTGAGGATCTTGTGCGGATAGGCCTGATGGCCGACGTCCCAGATCAGCCGGTCGCGCGGCGTGTCGAAGACGTAATGGATCGCAGTGGTGAGCTCGACCACGCCGAGGCCCGCGCCGAAGTGACCGCCGGTCACCGAGACGGCATCGATGGTCTCCTGCCGCAGCTCGTCGGCAACCTGGCGAACCTGCTCGATCTTGAGCTTGCGCAGGTCTTCCGGCGTCCGGATGGTGTCGAGAAGCGGCGTTTTACTGTATGCGTTCACGGCGATTTCCAATTTGTCAGCGCCGGAAGTTCATTCCGGTGCGCGATGGGTTTGCACAATATCGGCGCAGCGCGAGTCCTCAAACCGTCGGAGCCACCTGCATGGGGCAAGGCCCCGTCTTCAAGCTTAGGTAAGCTTAAGTGCGCTCCGGTTCAGTCTCTGTGATCCCTGTCACTTAGATCGGCTTCGTCCGTCCCAGCCAATTTCATTAGCAGTTTGAAGCGCTTGTCGTCGGAATTCTCTGCCCACGCAAGGCTTGCAAAAAGCCACACTCCGCGCAGCTTTACACCAAAGCTTGGGCCAAAGCCAACCCGCAGGACCGATTGGGGGTATGCAGATGCAACCGGCGGGCCAGAGTGGTTAACCGTGGCCCGGGACAATGGGTTCCAGCCTTGCCGGGTCCCCTGGCAGGCTTTTCCGCCTGAATGAGATCTTTTTTTGTCCCGAGGGACGGATTTCCGGACGGATGGCATCGATCCGGCTGCACGGAACCGTGCTGGTTGGCGGGATCGCGCCGTGCGTTCATGAAATCATGGCGGCCACGCTCCCGTGATGACGTTTCGGGGCCTGCCCTCGGAAAGGCTGAGCGGGAACTCTCGGCTTTCCCTACTGCACGTCCAGCGGCGCGGTGCCGGTGGCCTGGCCGCTGGCATCGGTGGTGATCTTGTCGACGCGCGCCTCGGCCTGACGCAGCAATTCCTCGCAGCGGCGCTTCAGCGCCTCGCCGCGCTCGTAGATCGTCACGGATTCCTCGAGCGGCACCTTGCCGTCCTCGAGCCGCTTCACGATCGTTTCGAGTTCCTCGATCGCGCGCTCGAAGGTGAGCCTGGAGACGTCGACTTGAGTATTTTCGGCCATATCCGTTTCCGATTGCCCGATTCGCTTTCCTTGCAGTGAAGGCGGGTTTTGCGGGCTTAATGTGGCGGGCGTCGTCAGGCGCCCATCAGGGCGCCGACATGCGCCGTAACAGATTCTTTCAGTCCCTGCAGGTCATAGCCGCCCTCGAGCACCGAAACAACGCGCCCTCCCGCGGACTTGTCGGCGAGATCCATCAGCTTGCGCGTCACCCAGGCATAATCCTCCGCGCGCAAATTCAGCGAGGCCAGCGGATCGCGATAATGCGCGTCGAAGCCGGCGGAGATGATGAGCAGCTCGGGGCTGAATTTCTCGAGCTGCGGCAGAATCAAATTCTCGAACGCGGAGCGGAATTCCGGCCCGCCGTCCTCGGAGGCGAGCGGCGCGTTGACGATGGTGTCGTGGTCGCCGCGCTCGCCCGTCGCGCCGGTGCCTGGAAACAGCGGCATCTGATGCGTCGAGCAGTACATCACGGTCGGGTCTGACCAGAAGATGTCCTGCGTGCCGTTGCCGTGGTGCACGTCGAAATCGACGATGGCCGCGCGCTTGATGCCGTATTTGCGCTGGGCGTGGCGCGCGGCGATGGCGACATTGTCGAAGAAGCAGAAGCCCATCGGCTTGCCGATCTCGGCGTGATGGCCGGGCGGACGCACCGCGACGAAGGCGTTACGATGCTCGCCCGCCATCACCGCTTCGGTCGCCGCCACCGCGCCTCCGACACCGCGCATGACCGCTTCCCACGTGCCAGGGGACATCGAGGTGTCGCCGTCGATATAGACCTGCCCGCTGCTCGGTGCGATGTGGCGCAGCTCGGTGACGTAGTGCTCATTGTGGCACAGCGTGACGAGATCGAGATCGCCCTCCGGCGCCTGGTCGCGCACCAGGAACTGGAAGCGCTCATGCGACAGCGCTTCCTCCACCGCACGCAGGCGATCCGGCCTTTCAGGATGTCCCGGCGGCGTGACATGGTCGAGGCAGGCCTTGTGGGAAAGGAGAAGCGTGCTCATCAGGTCGGCCTCATGGATCCGGGCTTTCGACGTCGCTTGGCGCATCCGGCGCCAAAACGCAATGCAAATCCCAATCTATGCGTTTGAACGGGAATGGCAAAGGGTCGTCCGGTTCTGGCCCGTTTGATCCGGATCAATTCACGCGCAGGATGCGACTCAGCGGCAGCGGGCCGATCGGACCGTGCGCCCGGAAGAACGCGAACAGCGCGTCCGCGTCGTAGCCGCCATATTGCGGCGCCGTGCCTTGTTTGGCGACGGTAAAACCATCGCCGCCGACTGCGAGGTAATCGTTGAGGGTGACGCGGTAGCCGCTGGCCTGCTCGATCGGCTTGCCGCCCAGTGTCATCCTGTCGGCGATCACGCGCTCGCCGAATGGCTTCGACGCATCCCAGGCATAGCTGAACCCGTTCGACACCTGGAGAATCCGCGGCCGCTTCGGGTCCAGCCATTGCTGCTCGAGCATGTCCTTGAGCTGACTGCCCGTCAGCGTCATCGTCACGAGGCGGTTGCGGAACGGTTGGCTGGCGAACACGTCGCCGAACGTGATCGCGCCGTTTTCCTTCGGGACGATGTCGGTGCGGATGCCGCCCGGATTGGTGAGCGCGATGACAGCGCTGCCATCCTTGGCGTCCCTGGTCGCGGCAAGCTGCGCGTCCGCGATGATGTCGCCGAGCGCGCTTTCACCGGCCTCGTTCGGCACGCGCGACAGCGTCTGCGTCACCGATCCGGCCGGCCGGTTGGCGATCGGCGCCGAGAGCCTGTCATAGGCCTCGATCAGCGCGGTCTGCTCGGCGTCCTTCGCCAGCGAGGCATTGGCGACGATGACGTTCTCGGCTTTGGCGCTGACGATGTCGCGGGTTACAGGATCGAGCTTGAGGTCGATCGCGGTGACCAGCGTGCCATATTTGTCGCCGCTGGTGACGAGCCGTCCGTCGATGTCGCAGACATAGGCGCGGTGGGTGTGGCCGCTGACGACGACGTCGACGGCGCGGTCGAATTTTTTGACGATGTCCACGATCGGCCCGGTAATGGCAGGGCATTCATTGTAGTCGCCGGCGGGCTCGCCGCCCTGGTGGATCAGCACCACGATCGCCTCGACGCCGCGCGCCTTCAGCTGGGCGACCTGCGCATTCACCGTCTCGGCTTCGTCGCGGAATTCGAGCCCGGCGATGCCAGCAGGCGAGACGATGCCCGCGGTCTCCTTCAAGGTCAGCCCGATGAAGGCGATCGGGACGCCGTCGAATTCCCGGATATCGTACGGCGGCAGCACGCTGTTGCCCGTCGCGGTCTCGATGGTGGACGCGGCGAGATAACGGAATTTGGCGCCCGTGAACGGATGCGGCCCCTGGCAGCCGTCGACCGGATGACAGCCGCCGTTCTGCATCCTGAGCAGCTCGGTCTTACCCTCGTCGAACTCGTGATTGCCGACCGAACTGATCGCAAGCCCCATCAGCGAAAGCGCCTCCACAGAAGGCTCGTCGTGAAACATCGCCGACAGGAACGGGCTCGCGCCGATCAGGTCGCCGGCGGCGACGAAGATCGTGTTCTTGTGTCCCTCGCGCAGCTGTTTCACCAGCGTCGCCATGTATTCGGCGCCGCCGGCCGCCACCATTACCTTCCTGGCTCCGTCCTCGGGATCATTGATGCGGATGCCGCCCGGCGGCGGACGCAGATTGCCGTGAAAATCGTTGATCGCGAGCACGCGCAGCTCGACCGGCGCGGCGGTCTGGGCCGAGGCGGGGAGGGCGGAGGCGACAGCGAGGGCGGCAAGGATGGATCGTAAGGCATTTCGCATGGGACCAAGATTAGTCGGTCCACGCGAAGATTTCACGAAGCATTATCGTAACCGTGCTGGACTTCTCCCCAACCTCAGTATCGTAGGGTGGGCAAAGCGAAGCGTGCCCACGTCTTAAGGCGTGGGCACGGCGCAAGTGCGCCTTTGCCCACCCTACGATACTGGACTCGCGGAGAGAGAGCCCGCTACTTCTTCTTCCGGTTCGCAAACGCATTGAACGACGCCACCGCTTCCTCCGACTTGAGCCGCTCGCCGAACAGATGGCCTTCCTGGTCGATGCGGCGGGTGAGCTCTTCGGCCGGCGCGCGCAGCAATTTGCGGGAGGTTGCGACCGCCTCGGCCGGCAGCCGGCAGATGTCGCGCGCCACCTTGCGCGCCTCGACCTCGGTATGTCCGGGCGACACCACGGTGTTGACGAAGCCTGCCGCGTGCGCCTCCGCGGCGGAAAAAGTCCGCCCCATCACCAGCATGGCAAAGGCGCGCTGATATCCCATCGTGTTCGGCATCAAGAGGCTGGCGGCGCCGACCGGCACCAGCCCGAGATGGATGTAGGGCGCGGAGAAGGTCGCAGCGTTCGAGGCCAGCACGTAGTCGCAGTGAAACAGCATCACGGTGCCCATGCCGATCGAGGCGCCGTCGACGGCGGCGATGATCGGCTTGACGTTGAGGGCGAGCGAATAGAGAAACTTCGCGCCTTCCGACAACGTCTCGGGGCGCGCGGTGTCGGCGTGCATGAAATCGTCGATATCGTCGCCGGCGGTGAACACGCCTGAGCCGCCGGTGATGATCATGCAGCGGATGTCGGGGTTGTTCTGCGCGGTATCGATCGCGTGGCTCATCTCCCGATACATATCCTGGGTGATGGCATTCTTCTTGCCCGGACGGCGCAGGGTGATGACACGCGTTCCGCGCTCTTCGGTGACGACGATATTGCCATTCGGCATGAGAGCCCCCTGCGCTCGCCGCGATGCTCGCCGCTTCGCGAGTCTCGCCGAGCATCAGCCTACATGATCCGGCAGGCGTGCCAATGCGCTGAGTCAACCTTTTCGGAGCCAACGCATCGCAACAATTGGCTACAATGTTTCATTTGAAAAACCAGTGGTTGTGGTGCACGATCCCGCGGTTCCATGTGATCCGATTGCCCGATTGATGATTGCCGCAACCCGCATCGACGAATCCTCGCTGCACTACCGCGGCTGGCGCGTCGTGCTGGCCTGCTTCCTGATGGCCTTCTTCATGTTCGGCTTCGGCCTGTATGGCCAGGGCGTCTATCTCGCCGAGCTGCAGCGCGCCCATGGCTGGCCGGGCACGCTGGTCTCCGCCGCCAGCACGTTCTCCTTTCTCCTGACCTCCGTCCTCGTCATCTTCACCGATGATCTGCTCGCGCGCATCGGCTTGCGGTCGCTGATCCTGTGCGGCCTGGCGGCGCTCGGCGCCTCGACGGTGCTGCTGGCGCTGATGCAGACGCCCTGGCAGCTCTATCTCGCCTATGCGCTGATGTCGGTCGGTTGGACCGGCATGGGCACCGTGGTGATCGCGACCGTGCTGAACTCCTGGTTCGAACGCCGGCGCGGGCTGGCGCTCAGCCTCGCATTCAACGGCGCGACCTGCGGCGGCATCATCCTCGTTCCGCTGCTGCTGTCGCTGACCGGCAGCATCGGCTTTCGCTCCGCCATGCTGGCGGCCACGCTCGCGATGATGGTGCTGGTGCTGCCGGTGGTCGTGACCTTCATCGGCTGGCCTGCCGGGACCTCGCCGGCTTCGGGCGGACGCCCTTCAGGTGAGAGCACGGCCGCGCCAAGCCATTCCCGCAAGACGCTGCTCGCCAACGCGGCGTTCTGGACCATGGTCTTGCCGATCGCGATCGCGCTGCTGGCGCAGATGGGATTCATCATCCACCAGGTGACGTTTCTCGAGCCCCTGATCGGCCGCTCGGCCGCAGGCGGCGCGGTCACCATCATGGCGGCGATGGCGGTGGTCGGCCGCCTGTCGCTCGGCCTGTTCGTCGACCGGCTCGATCCCCGGCTCGCCTGCGCGGCGTCGATGACGAGCCAGGCGGCGGCGCTGTTCGTTCTCGTGCAGAGCACGAGCCCGACGGTGCTGCTGGTGTGCTGCGCCGTCTACGGCTTCTCGATCGGCAACATGATCACGTTCCCGCCCTTGATCATCCAGCGCGAGATCGGCGCCGCCGCCTTCGCCGCCGCAATGGGATTAGGCACCTCGATCAGCGGCGTCGTCAGCGCCTTCGGACCGGGCATCGTCGGCCTCGTGCGGAGCTTGACGGGCAATTACACCGCGGCTTTCGCGATGTGCGTCGTGCTGGATCTCGTGGCGGCGGGCGTCGTGTTGTGGCGGCCGGGGAGAAGCGCGAAGGCCGTGGCCTCGTAGCCCGGATGGAGCGAAGCGTAATCCGGGATTCGTGCCATGAGCGACGACGGCCCCGGATTGCGCTGCGCTCCATCCGGGCTACAAGGTCCGTTACCCCAGCAACACTGCATCCGCCGCCGCGACCGATTCCGCGCTCTCGGTCACGGTGCGCTCGAGCGCGCCGGCCTGCACACTGATGTTCTCGGCGAAGAAGCGTGCGAGCGAGACGTAGCGTGGCGCATCGGTGAGGCCGTCGGCCTTGGCGGCGAGTGCTTCGGAGGCGAGCAGGCAGCCGCCGAGCGTCGAGCCGAACTGCTGCAGATAGGGTGTCGCACCGGCAAGCGCCTCGTTCGGCGCGGACGTCACGCGCTCCAGCAGCCATTTGCTGGTGCGGGTCAAGGCCTCCAGCGCTTCGCGCAGCTTGACGCCCGTGGTGCCAAAAGCCGGATCGTTCGACGCTTCGACTTTCTTGACCGTCGCTGCGAGCTCGTCGAGCAGCGCCCAGACAGCAGCGCCGCCATTGGCCGCGAGCTTGCGCGTGACGAGGTCGATCGCCTGGATGCCGTTGGTGCCCTCGTAGATCGCGGTGATGCGGGCATCGCGATAATGCTGGGCCGCACCGGTCTCCTCGATGAAGCCCATGCCGCCATGCACCTGCACGCCGAGATAGGCCACCTCGTTGCCGATGTCGGTGGAATAGCCCTTGGCCATCGGCGTCAGCAGCGCCGCGCGCGCGGCGGCATCGGCGCGCACCTTGGGATCCCTGGCGCGCGTCGAGACGTCGATCGCGACCGCGGTCGCATAGCAGATGGTGCGCGCGGCAGCGGTCTGCGCCCGCATCCGCATCAGCATGCGCTTGACGTCGGGATGCACGAAGATCGCGTCCGAGCCGTCGCTCTTGCTGCCGACGGCGCGGCCCTGCTTGCGCTCCTGGGCATACGACAAAGCCTGCTGGTAGGCGCGATCGGCGACGCCGACGCCCTCGAGGCCGACGCCGAGGCGGGCCTGGTTCATCATCGTGAACATGCAGCGCATGCCCTGGTTCTCTTCGCCGACGAGGAAGCCGATGGCGCCGCCATGATCGCCCATCGTCATGGTGCAGGTCGGGGAGGCATGCATGCCGAGCTTGTGCTCGACGCCGCTCGCATAGATGTCGTTGCGCTGCCCGAGCGAGCCGTCTGCATTGACCATGAACTTGGGCACGAGGAACAGCGAGATGCCCTTGGTGCCGGCGGGCGCATCGGGCAGACGCGCCAGCACGAAATGCACGATGTTGTCGGTCATGTCGTGCTCGCCATAGGTGATGAAGATCTTCGTCCCCTTGATGCGATAGGTGCCGTCGGCCTGCTTCTCGGCGCGGGTTCGCAGCGCGCCGACGTCGGAGCCGGCCTGCGGCTCGGTCAACTGCATCGTGCCGGTCCATTCGCCGGAGACGAGCTTCTCGAGATAGATCTTCTTCAGCTCACTGCTGCCATGCGCGTCCAGCGCCTCCATCGCCGACGCCGTCAGCAGCGGGCAGAGGCCGAAGGCGAGGTTCGAGGCGCTCCAGATCTCGGTGCAGGCGGCGTTGATCGCGATCGGCAGGCCCTGGCCGCCGAAATCTTCGGGGCCTGACACCGCGTTCCAGCCGCCCTCGGTCCAGCGCTTGTAGGCGTCCGGCCAGCCCGGCGCGGTCGTCACCTTGCCGTCGCTGAGCTTGATGCCGTGCTCGTCGCCGACCTTGTTGAGCGGGGCCAGGACGTCGGTTGCGAACTTGCCGGCTTCCTCCAGCACGGCCGCGGCGATGTCGGCGTCGAAATCGCCGTAATGACCGGCCTCCACGGCAGCCTTGAGGCCGGCGCCGTGATTGAGCGACAGCAGCATGTCAGAAATCGGCGCGCGGTAGGTCATGGCTCACTCCCGTGGACAGGTCTTGGCGCCCTATTCCCATGAAATGGGGGAGGTCTCAATGGGGCGGGAGGGGCCGGACGGTGGCGGTCAGAACGGGGCCGTCGCGGGCCCATAAAGAGAGTGTAGCGGGGCCGATCCCGGGGCTGTGGTATTTTGCCCCTCCAGGCGGTTGAAATGCTGCGCCGCTCCCTATAGACCGGCTGCGACCAAGGGAATCTGCGGTAGCCAGTTCTTCCGCCGGCCCCAGGTCGCCTGTTGGGGCGTAGCCAAGCGGTAAGGCAGCGGATTTTGATTCCGCCATTCGGAGGTTCGATCCCTCCCGCCCCAGCCAGCATACAAGCTGTTGAGTTCGTTGGGTAAGCAGCTCCATTCCTGCCAAATTTTTTTGGCGCGTTTGGAAATTGAGCTTCTAATGCTCGGTCCAGAATCGAACTAAGCAACGTCCTGCATCACATGGATAATATTGGGGTCTCTCCGTCGCTTTGATCGCAATATAAACCGCAGAGGCTACTCGGGGAGGCCTCTTACGCGCTGTCGTAGAACAGAGGGTTATGGCGAGCAAATCGGATAGTCAGTCGAACCGATGCGCTTCTGCACCAGGGGGCGTCAAGCTGTAGTTCACCCAGCCGATGGCGCAGAGTTAGCCGCTGTGGCGCTGCGGCCGTTGCGGGAGAAACGCGGCTAGTCGCCGCTACGCCGCTTTCCTGCGGGGCTTCGGCTTTGCTTTTTTGTCAAGCAAGACCCCCTCTGGAGCCGGGCGCGCGCCTGGACCAGGGTGGACATGAACTTCCTTGGCTGAAAGCGGCTCGCCGCATTCCGAACACACCATCACCGGATCGAACGTCTTTCCGCACTTGCGGTGCTCATGCAGCAGGGGACGTCCGCGTTCGTCGACCATGTGGGTGTCGCCCCAATGTACGAGCGCCATCATGATCGGATAGAGGTCGAGGCCCTTTTGCGTCAGGATATACTCGTGGCGTTTAGGCGACTCCTGATAGGGAATGCGGCGCAGGACGCCCTGCCGGACCAGCTTCTTCAACCGCTCGGCGAGCAAATGCCGTGTGATTCCAAGCGCTGACTGAAAACCCTCGAAGCGGCGCGTGCGCAGAAAGCATTCGCGGAGAATCAGAAGAGTCCAGCGGTCACCAATCACACCGATGGTGCGAGCCATCGAACACGGCTCTTCCTCAAGTTCATCCCATTTCATTCTGCTCTCCGGTCGGCCGGCGGCTGTTCCGCCCGAATCAGGGGAAGCGGCAGGCGCCGCTCACACCATTCTAGATAGGTACTAAAGTGGATACAATACCCCCGCCGGTCGTCCGAAACGCCGTGATTTCAGAGCGGATTTGACAGTTCAATTTTAGAACTATAGAAATGAGTGACAGCCTGCGTTCGGCCTAGAAGATCACCCAAATCTGACCACCATTGCGCTCTGCGGGAGGAGCTGACATGTCGCTCAAAGTTGAATTCCTGTTCGATTTCGGCAGTCCGAATGCTTACCTCGCGGAACTGGCCCTTCCGGGAATCGAACGGCGCACCGGCGTGAAATTCGAATATGTCCCGATCCTGCTCGGCGGCATCTTCAAGGCGACCGGCAACATGTCCCCGTTCGATTCCCTTCGTGGCATCAAGAACAAGCCGGAATACCAGGCTCTGGAGACCCAGCGCTTCATTCGCCGCCATAACGTGACGAAGTTTCGTCCCAATCCGTTCTTTCCGGTCAATACGCTGATGTTGATGCGCGGTGCCGTCGCGGCGCAGTTCGAAGGCGTGTTCGAGCCGTATTTCCGCGCGGCCTATCACCACATGTGGGAGGAGCCGAAGAAGATGGATGACCTTGAAACTTTCCGAAAGGCATTCATCTCCTCAGGCGTCGATATCGACCGGCTGATTGCGCGTGCACAGCAGGATGACGTCAAGAAGCGGCTGATTGATCGGACCACCGACGCGGTCAACCGCGGCGCATTCGGCTCGCCGACTTTCTTCGTTGGAAATGAGATGTTCTTCGGCAAGGACCAGCTTCGCGATGTGGAGGAGTCGATCGTCGAGCAGATCGGCCAGCCCGTTTCGAAGACGGCCTAAGGCCAGAGCCTGGAGCCTTGCAGAGCCGGGCAGACGTCCGCGCACCTGCATGACGAAACCTCAGTCGACCTTATAACAAAGTCAATTCAGGGAGAATGTGATGCCCGGTCCCCTCAACGGCGTTCGCGTCCTCGATTTGACAGGCGTAGTGTCGGGTCCTTTCGCGACCATGTTCCTGGCGGATCAGGGCGCGGACGTCCTGAAAATCGAGCCGATCGGCGGCGACATTACCCGGCGCAGCCGTGCCACGATTGATAAGGATGGCGAGTTCTCCGCGCTATTCATTTCTTCAAATCGTGGCAAGCGCTCGCTGTCGATTGACGTCAAAAGCGCAGCCGGCCGTGAGGTTCTCGCCAAACTGGTCGCGCAAACCGATGTCCTGGTGCAGAATTTCCGGCCGGGCACTATGGAGCGTCTCGGTCTCGGCGTGGAAGAGTTGCGCCAGCGACATCCGCGCCTGATCTATGTCTCGATCAGCGGTGTTGGTGACACCGGACCCTATGTGAAGAAGCGTGTTTACGATCCGATCATTCAGGGCCTCTCGGGCTTTGCCGATATCCAGTCGCAGCCGGTCACGAACCGTCCGCAGATGATCCGAACCATCGTATGTGACAAGACTACCGCGGTGTTCACCGCCCAGGCGGTAGCGGCAGCACTCTATGCCCGCGAGAAGACAGGGCAAGGTGATCACATTCAGGTCGCTATGTTGGATGCGATGATCTCGTATTTGTGGCCGGAAGGTATGATGCAATACACGGTGGTGGGCGCCGAGGCCACTGCTGCCGATCCTAACGATCGGCCTGATCTCGTGTTCAAGACCAGCGACGGCTACATCACCGCCGGTACGATTTCCGATTCCGAATGGCAGGGTTTTTGCCGCGCCACCGGCGACCCCGAGCTTGCCAAGGATCCCCGGTTTGCGACGCCATCGGCGCGCTCGGTCAACGCCACGGCACGCATCAACAAAATGGCCGAATATATCAGCCAGCACACCACCGCAGAATGGCTGGAGCGTCTGGATGCCGCCGACGTCCCCTGTTCGCCGATCCTGCGGCGGGGCGAGATCATCGACAATGAACAGGTGGTCGCGCGCGATATCATTGCCGAGTTCGATCAACCGAAAGTGGGGCGGGTGCGGCAACCTAAGCCAGCAGCGCGTTTTGCGATCAACGAGGCCGCGATCGGTGGGCCCGCTCCCAGGGTGGGCGAACACTCCCGCGACGTGTTGCACGAGCTGGGCTACGACGACGACGCCATCGACAAGATGGTCGCCGAGCGCAGCGTGCGCGTCGCGGTCTAACCGCGAAGCCCGTTGGCGACGTATTTTAAACCTTCGCCGGCGCCGGCGTGATCGGTGCCATCGGAACATTCGCCGCAACGGCTCGCTGAAAGGCTTCCCGTTTCCTGATGCGTTCGAGATAGGGTTGAGCGTTGTCGCAAATGCCGACGCCATAGGCGATGGCCCACTCCAGGCAGGTCGTGAGCAGGATGTCTGCGCTCGTAAACTGGTCGCCCATCAGGAATTGCCGGCCATCTGCGAGCGCGACTTCGACATGGCGCAACTGCTGGCGGAAATACTCGCCGGCCTGGGCAACGACCTCGGGTGCAATGCCGTAGATCGGTCCGAGCGCGTCGGCCCGATGGCGGCGCATCACGTAAAGGCTGGTGGAATCCAGCTCCGCGACGATAAAGAAGCACCATTCCAGCCACGCGGCATACTCGCGCGGGGCTTCCGGAATCAGCGATCGTTCCGGCGTGGAATACATGCGCGACAGGTAGGCAACGATCGCTGCGCTCTCGCCGATACAGAAGTCGCCATCCTGAAGCAGCGGGATCTTCTGGCGCGGATTGAGCTTCGAGTATTCTGCGGTCTTGGTTTCGCCGGTTCGCGGGCCAATGGGCTTTGTTTTATAGGCTAAGCCCAGTTCGTGCATGGCCCAATGCGGACGAATGGTGCGACTCGTTCCAACGCCCCACAGGGTCAGGTTTGGTGTCGCATCCATATTACCATTTCTCCACGGACGGACGGAGATCGAGCTCGTGGGTCCAGCCATCTTTGCTTTGCTGGTGGGTGAACCAATAGGCTTCGGCAATGGAAGACGTCTTGGTCAGGCTATCCGGCGGAATATCGCTTGCTTCGATTCCCTTCGCTGCCTTCATGCGTTGGTGAATCGCCTCGCTATCAACGCCAGCGTCGATCAGGAGATGCACGACGTGAATGTTCTTCGGTCCAAGCTCGCGCGCCATGGCCTGGGCCACTGCTCGAAGTCCGAACTTCGCCGATGAAAATGCTGCAAACCCCGAGCCACCACGCACGCTTGCCGTCGCACCCGTAAAGAAGATGGTGCCGCGTCCGCGCGACAGCATCACGCGGGCAGCCTCACGTCCAACCAGGAAGCCACCATAGCAGGCGAGTTCCCAAGCTTTGAAGAACAACTTCTCCGTCGTGTCGAGCAGAGGCTTGTTGACGTTCGAGCCGGCATTGTAGAGGCAAACCTCGACAGGCCCGTGCTCTTTCTCGACCCGCGCGAAAATGCCTTGGACTTCTACTTCCTGGCGCGCATCTACGCTGAATGCGTGAACGTCATGCCCCGCGGCCCTCAACTCGGCCACTAGTCCCTGCGATTTGGAGCCATCGCGCCTGCAGATGCAAACCGTATAGCCGCCTCGGGCAAAACGCCGGGCGACCGCCGCGCCAATGGCATCGCCTGCGCCAACAAGTATCGCTACACCGCGGCTCGCCGCCATCCTCGATCCTCCCTTTAAGTTCTTATTTGATACTGTAGACTAGCTGTCGGATGATGCGTTGTAAACGGCGGTTTTATGAGCCGCGCAAAACCATGCTCAGAGATGGATTGTCCGTTTGACTCCGGTCCGACGACGATTTATTGATTGACGAGTTCTAAAACAGAACGATAAACCGAAGCCAAGTGTGCCGCATTGCAAAGTTGGCATGGTCGGTCGGGAGGTCAGTCGTGCTGGAGCTTTCAGAGACGATCAGTGGCGACGAGATTGCTGTCGGCTTGCCGAGCCGAATCCATGAAGTAACGGCAGGACCGGTTGCCAGAGCGCCCGACCGGATTGCGCTGGTCGAGGACGGGGCTTCCTGGAGCTATCGAGAACTGGAGCGGCGCGTTGACGAGATCGCCACCGTGCTCCCGTCGCTGGGGATCAGGGCCGGCGATCGGATGATCATTGTCAGCGAGAACTGTATTGCGCTTGCTGCTTTGCTGCTGGCGACAAGCCGGCTCGACGCCTGGGCGATTGTCGCCAACCCGCGCTTGTCGGCGCGCGAACTGGACCAGATCCGCGATCACAGCGGCGCCCGGCGGATGTTTTTCACGTCCGGTATTTCGAAGGAGGCCGCTGCTCACGCCTCACGCTACGGCGCCGAGAATCGGCGAATTGGCCCGCTAGCGGAAATTGGGGTTGGCCCGATCAACGAAAGTGCGACAGTCCAGCCCGTGGAGACCGATCCAGCAAGGCAAGTCGCGGTTTTGATCTACACGTCAGGGACGACGGGGACTCCCAAGGGCGTGATGCTCTCGCATGACAATCTTCTGATCAGCGCAAAGACCACCGCGTATTTCCGCAGGATGAACGAGGACGACAAAATCTATCTTGTGTTGCCGATCTCGCATATCGTCGGCATCTCGCTCCTGATCATGACGCTGATGGTTGGCGGCACGGTGCGGATGGTCAGCAAATACGATCCTGCCGCGACCGCAAAGGCCATCGCGGAGGAGGGCGTCACCATCCTCAATGGCGTGCCTGCCACCTATCAGCGCCTGCTGGAGTACAAGAGCGTATCAGGCGTGGAACAACTGTCCCGAGGCTCGTTGCGCTTGATTGCCGTCGCCGGCGCGCCGCTGGATTTGAACCTGAAGTTGCGTGTGGAAAAAGAGTTCGGGCTTCCGTTGCTCAACGGCTACGGGATCACCGAATGCTCGCCGGGAATATCAGGCGTACGTTTCGATAGGCCACGCTCGGATCAGGCTGTTGGAACGCTGCTGCCTGGTGTGGAAGCGCGGGTGCGAACCATCGAAGGATTTCCGACTGTATCCGGTGAAGTCGGCGAGCTGCATGTTCGCGGGCGCAACGTGATGCTGGGGTACTATCGTGCCCCCGAGCTCACCGCGAAGGTGATTGACAGCGAGGGCTGGTTCAATACCGGCGATCTCGCACGTTTCGACGGCGATTGTCTGTACATCGTCGGCCGCACCAAGGAAATGATCATTCGTTCCGGTTTCAACGTCTATCCCGCGGAGGTCGAAGCAGTCCTCAGTTCACACAAGGACGTCGTGCAATCCGCTGTGGTCGGTCGTGCCGCGGACGGCAATGAGGAGATCGTGGCCTTTGTGCAGTTGCTGCCAGGATCCCGCGCGACACCAGAGACTCTGATGCATTTTGTCCGCTCTCAGCTTACTTCTTACAAGCGGCCGTCCGAAATTGTCATCCTCGATGCCTTGCCGGCGACATCGACCGGCAAGATACTCAAGCACAAGCTCGCGGAGAGCTTGCGCGAAGGTGGCGCAGCCCCTGCGGTGCAGACGCCCGAATTCCGCAGGCAACATATCTAACTTACCGGGAGGACATCTTGCAAAAGAGAAACGCAACCGTGGCCGTCATCGGCGCCGGAGACTTCATCGGCGGCGAGATCGCCAAAAAATTCGCCGCAGAAGGCTTCACGGTCTTCGCCGGCCGTCGTAACGGCGAAAAATTGGCTCCGCTCGTCAGGGATATCGAGGCCGCCGGCGGAGAGATTCACGCACGCTCGCTCGACGCTCGCAAGGAAGACGAAATCATCTCCTTCCTCAACGATGCGGACAAGCACGCGCCGCTGGAAGTCTGCATCTTCAACATCGGGGCGAACGTCAATTTCCCAATTCTGGAAACCACAGAACGCGTTTTCCGCAAGGTCTGGGAAATGGCCTGCTATTCCGGCTTTCTGGCCGGTCGCGAGGCGGCCCGCCTCATGCTTCCGCGCGGGGGTGGCAACATCTTCTTTACCGGGGCGACCGCCTCGCTCCGAGGCGGCAGCGGGTATGCTGCTTTCGCAAGCGCCAAGTTTGGCCTTCGTGCGGTCGCGCAAGCCATGGCCCGCGAGCTTGGCCCGAAAAATATTCACGTCGCGCATCTCATCATCGATTCCGGCGTGGACACCGAGTGGGTTCGGCAACGCCGGCTGGAGGCTCTCGGGCCCACCGCGCTGGATGATCCGGACGCCTTGATGCCTCCGTCCTCCGTCGCAACTTCGTATTGGCAGCTCTACCAGCAGCCGAGAAGCGCATGGACGTTCGAGCTGGAGATCCGTCCCTTCGGCGAGAAGTGGTAGCGGAGCCTGCTGCGATGGAGCTCAAGCTTTCCCGCGAGGACGCCGCGTTTCGTGACGAGGTGCGCAGTTTCATTGCGGAGAACTATCCGCCGGAAATGCGCGTTCCAAATCCGGAGACCGACCTGACCAAGGAGCAATCGCTGCTGTGGCACCGGATCCTCCACAAGAAGGGTTGGATCGCCCCGCTCTGGCCCAAGGAGTACGGCGGCCCGGGCTGGTCCGTCACGCAGCGCTTCATCTTCGAGCAGGAGACCTCGCGCGCCGGCACGCTGCCGCCGCTCGCCTTCAGCGTCACCATGGTCGGGCCGGTGATCTACACGTTCGGCAACGCGGCGCAGAAGAAAAAATTTCTGCCGCGGATCCTGTCCGGCGAGGATTGGTGGTGCCAGGGCTATTCGGAGCCTGGCTCCGGCTCGGACCTCGCAACCGTCAGAACCAAGGCCGTGCGCGACGGCGACCACTACATCGTCAACGGTCACAAGACCTGGACCACGCTGGCGCAGCATGCCGACTGGATCTTCTGCCTCGTGCGCACCGATCCGAGCGCGAAGCCGCAATCAGGCATCTCCTTCCTGCTGATCGACATGAAGTCGCCCGGTGTCACCGTGCGGCCGATCATCACGATCGATGGCAGCCACGAGGTCAACGACGTCTTCCTCGAGAACGTCCGCGTGCCCGCCGAGAACCTGATCGGCGAGGAGAACAAGGGCTGGACCTACGCCAAATTCTTGCTCGGCAACGAGCGCACCAGCATGGCCGGCATCGGCCGGTCCACCCGCTACATCAACAAGCTGAAACAGATCGTGAAGGCCGAAATACCGGCCGAGGATCCCGCGCATCTCGAATTTCTGCGGGGCATTGCCCGCATCGAGCTTGACGTGCTGGCGCTGGAGGCGACGGAGCTGCGCGTCGTCGCCCAGATGGCGCGCGGCATAGATCCTGGCCCGGCCGCCTCGCTTTTCAAGGTCCGCGGCACCGAAATCTTCCAGGCCATCACCGAACTCACCCACCGCGCCATCGGCAACTACGGCCTTGCCATCCGCGAGCATCCGGTCAGCGCCAACCGCTTCATGCCCGGCCCCGACTACGGCCATACCGCGTCGGAAAAATATCTGAACGCGCGCAAGCTCAGCATCTACGGCGGATCCAACGAGATCCAACGCAACATCATCGCCAAAGCCGTGCTCGGGCTCTAGCCACGGCGGATCGGGAGGATCGGATGGATATTCAGTTCACGGAAGAGCAGGAATTGCTGCGATCCAGCGTCCAGCGCCTGTTGCGCGACCAGTACGATTTCGAGGCGCGGCGCAAGATCGTGGCAAGCGAGGAGGGCTTCAGCCGAAAGCAATGGGACGCTTTCGCCGCGCTCGGCCTTCTCGCTGCACCGTTCTCCGAGGGCGCTGGCGGTCTCGGCGGCGGTCCGCTGTCGACCATGATCGTGATGCATGAGTTCGGCCGTCACCTCGTGGTCGAGCCGTTCGTCGAGACGGTGGTGCTGGCCGGCGGATTGATCGAGCACGTGGGCACGCCCGAGCAGCAGCAAAGCTTCATCCCTGAAATCATCGACGGCTCGAAAATCTGGACGCTGGCCTGGACGGAGAAGGCATCGCGCTTCGATCTTGCCAATGTCACGACGAGGGCGCGGCGCGAGGGGAGCGACCACATCCTGACCGGCGCGAAGACCATGGTGATCGCCGCACCTTGGGCCGACTATCTAATCGTCTCGGCGCGGACCTCCGGCGACGATCGTGACCGCGGCGGCGTCAGCCTCTTCGTGGTCGATCGCCGCGCCGCCGGCGTCGATCTCCAGAGCTTCAAGACCATCGATGGCCGTTGGGCTGCCGAGCTCGGCCTGCGCGAGGTCCGCGGGCAATTGCTGGGCGCAGAAGGCGAGGGTGTTGCCGCGCTGGAAGCCTGCCGTGACCGTGCCATCGGCGCGCTCTGCGCGGAAGCAGTCGGCGCCATCGGCGAGCTGAACTCGGCGACGCTGGAGTATTCGAAGACGCGCAAGCAGTTCGGCACCACCATCGGTTCCTTCCAGGTGCTGCAACACCGAATGGTCGACATGTTCATCGCACATCAGGAGGCGCTTTCCCTGATGCAGCATCTGAGCCTCAGCCTCAGCGCTGGCGATGCCGGCCTGTCGCGGCTCGCCTCGGGTGCCAAATCGAAGATCGGCTATGCCGGCAAGTTCGTCGCCGATCAGGCGGTGCAGCTTCACGGCGGCATGGGAATGACCGACGAGCTCAACGTCGGGCACTATTTCAAGCGTATCTCCTCCATCAACATCCAGTTCGGCGATCCCGCGTTCCATGTGCTGCGTTACGCGCAGCTGGACGCGGCCGCGTAAGCAGCGAGGCAGGCATGACCACTGAAGCAGTCATCGTTTCCACCGCCCGAACGGCCGTCGGCAAAGCGTATCGCGGCGCACTCAACAACACGGACGGCCCCACCATGGCTGGGCACGTGATGGCCGAAGCCGTGAAGCGCGCCGGCATCGCGCCCGGAGAAGTAGAAGACGTGGTCATGGGCTGCGCGATGCAGCAAGGCACCATGGTGATGAACGTGGCCCGCAAGGGCGCGATCCGCGCCGGCCTGCCCATCACGGTAGCCGGCACCACAATCGACCGGCAATGCGCGTCCGGTCTCCAGGCCATCGCGGTCGCCGCGCGCTCGGTGATGCTCGACGGGGTCGAGGTCGCGATCGGCGGAGGCATCGAGTCGATCAGCCTCGTGCAGAACGAGCACATGAACAAGTTTCACGCCGTCGACGACGAGCTGATGGCGATGAAGCCCGAAATGTACATGTCGATGCTCGATACCGCCGAGGTCGTTGCCGAGCGCTACAAGATCGGCCGCGACAAGCAGGACGAATACAGCCTCGAGTGCCAGCGCCGTGTCGGCGCCGCCTTGCAGGCTGGCCGCTTCAATGACGAGATCGTGCCGTTCACGACCAGGATGGCGCTGTTCAACAAGGACACCAAGGAGGTCACCTACGAGCAGGTGACGCTCACAAAGGACGAAGGCCCGCGTCCGGAAACCACCGCCGAAGGCCTCGCCAAGATCAAGCCGGTGTTCGAGGGCAAGACAATCAGCGCGGGAAATGCCAGCCAGCTTTCGGACGGCGCTTCGGCCTGCGTGATCATGAGCGACAAGATTGCAGCCAGGAAGGGTCTCAAGCCGCTCGGCATCTTCCGTGGCTTCGTCGCTGCCGGCGTCGAGCCGGACGAGATGGGCGTCGGACCAGTCGCCGCGATCCCGCGCCTGCTCAAGCGCCATAACCTCAAGATCGACGACATCGACCTCTGGGAGCTCAACGAAGCTTACGCGGTGCAGGTGATCTATTGCCGCGACAAGCTCGGCATCGATCCGGACAAGCTCAATGTCAATGGCGGTTCGATCGCGATCGGTCATCCCTACGGCATGACCGGCTCGCGCCTCACCGGCCATCTCCTGATCGAGGGCCGGCGGCGCAAGGCAAAATACGGCGTCGTGACCATGTGCATCGGCGGCGGCATGGGCGCGGCCGGCCTGTTTGAAATCATCCACTGAGCGGCAAACGCGGGGAGATCATTCGTGAAGACAGCGATCACTGAACTGTTCGGCATCGAACATCCGATCATCCAGGGCGGCATGCATTATGTCGGGTTCGCCGAGCTGGCAGCCGCGGTGTCCAACGCTGGCGGCCTCGGCATCATCACCGGCCTGACCCAAAGGACGCCCGAACTTCTGGCCAAGGAGATCGCGCGTTGCCGGGACATGACGGACAAGCCGTTCGGCGTGAACCTGACGTTCCTGCCGACCTTCAGTGCGCCACCTTATCCGGAATACATTGCGGCGATCAGGGAAGGCGGCATCAAGGTCGTTGAAACCGCCGGTCGCAGCCCCGAGCAGTACATGCCGGCCCTAAAGGCGGGTGGCATCAAGGTGATCCACAAATGCACGTCCGTTCGGCACTCACTGAAAGCCGAGCAGATCGGTTGCGACGCTGTCAGCGTCGACGGCTTCGAATGCGGCGGGCATCCCGGCGAGGACGATATGCCCAACATGATTCTGTTGCCGCGTGCAGCTGAGGAACTGAAGATACCGTTCGTTGCCTCCGGCGGCATGGCCGACGCGCGCAGTCTGGTTGCGGCCTTGGCGATGGGCGCCGCCGGGATGAACATGGGCACGCGCTTTATCGCCACCAAGGAAGCGCCGGTGCACGAGAACGTCAAGAAGGCCCTTGTCAAGGCAAACGAGCTTGACACGCGCCTGGTCATGCGGGCGCTGCGAAATACCGAGCGGGTTCTGAACAACAAGGGCGTCGAGAACTTGCTCGAGATTGAGCGGGAGAGGGGCAAGAGCCTCAAGATCGAGGACATCCACGATCAGGTTGCGGGCGTTTATCCCAAGGTGATGATCGACGGCGATATGGATGCGGGCGCCTGGAGCTGCGGCATGGTCGTGGGACTCATTCACGACATCCCGACTGTGAAGGAACTGATCGATCGCATCATGGCGGATGCGGAAAGAATCATCCGGCAGCGCCTGACTGGTTTCCTCGACGGCGCCGGGCAGCGGCCGGCTGCGGTTCGGGCGATGGCTTAGCCGGGGAGGACATACCGCTTCCGGACGTTCTGACGGAGGCTATGCGCGCGCATGGTCATGCGTGCGTCGATCTTTGTTGAAGCTCAACGGGCCAGATCGACGGCCTTCGGCAGCTTCGGGGGCATTTATGGACCAGGCCGACTTCCACTACTACGAGCCTTCGAAAGGCCACGGGCTCCGGCATAATCCGTTCAATGCGATAATCGCGCCGCGTCCGATTGGGTGGATCTCATCGCGCAATGCAGCCGGTCGATTGAACTTGGCCCCCTACAGTTTTTTCAACGCGTTCCTCTACGATCCTCCGATCATTGGATTTTCCTCGATTTCCTGGAAAGACACCGTCAAGAACGTCAGCGAGACGCGCGAATTCGTCTGGAATCTGGTCACCATGGATCTCGGCGAGCGCATGAACGTGACAGCGACGCCGCTCGATCACGGCGTGAGCGAGTTCGAAGCAGCCGGTTTGACGCCGATACCTGGACGCCACGTTGCTGTGCCGCGGGTGGGCGAGAGCAGGGCCGCCATGGAATGCAAGGTCGTCGAGGTCTCTCAGCTGGCCAACGCACGCGGAGAAAAGGTCGAAGGATGGTTCGTGCTTGGTGAGGTCGTCGCGGTCTACATCGACAAAACGTTGATCGAGGACGGCGTCTACAACACGGCACTTGCGCGTCCCATTCTGCGCGCCGGCCGGGGTGGAGATTATCTCGAGGTCAGGACCGAGAACATGTTCGAGATGAAGCGCCCAGCGGGCAGCAGTAAGCCGGAATTCCACGGGACATGATTGCGCTGGAAACAGGCTCAATTGTCGGGCCGGCCATGCCTTGCCGCGTTTTGCCCGACAGGCCTAAGCCCGACTTCGCAAAGCCGATGAGTGACTGAACGGAAACGCGTCCGGAGTCATACGCCCATCAAGACCCCGGGCCCCGCGCGTACAGGCCAAGAGCCAGCAGGGAGAACGCGCTCATCACGACGCCAAGCGCAAACATTGCTTCATGTGACACTGTGGCAGCAAGCCATACGCCGATTGCCGCGATCATCATCTGCAAGAAACCCAGCAGCGCCGAGGCCGCGCCGGCTTTCTCGCCGAATGGAGACAACGCGCGCGCCGTGGCCAACGGACCGACAATGCCCATGCCGAGGAGATATACGCTCATCGCGCCTAGAAAGGGCAAGAAAGTCGGGTTGATCAGCGAGATGAGCAGGATCGCAAGGCTGCTGGCGGCCGTAGCGCACAAACCTGCCCGGATCGGACCATCGAGCCCGTAGCGTGGTGCCAATCTTGTGGCAAGCATACCCGCGGCGAATACGATGAAGACGGTGCCCGCAAAGAAGAGCCCGAGCTGGATCGGCGTGAAGTGCAACGCTTCGATGAATAGGCGCGGCGCAGCGGAAAACATCGAGAACAAGCCGCCCATAGTGAGGCTCGAGGCGGCCGCGGGGGCAGCGAAGCGACGCTCTCCAATCAGACCGGCATAGGTCCTGCCGACGATAACTGGATTGAACGGCGTGCGGATCGAATTGTGGGTTTCGCCAAGAACGATGGCGTAGGCAACGGCGCTGACGGCGGCAAAGGCCGCGACCAGCGCGAATTCGGCGCGCCAGCCCAGGCTGTGGTCGAGGGCGCCGCCAAGCAGCGGCGAGAACCCGGGAGCTGCGGACATCACGATCATGATGAGCGCCATCGCGCGTGCCAGTGCCGCGCCACTGAACATGTCGCGGGCGATGGCGCGAGACAGCACTGACGTCGCGCAAGCACCTGTTGCCTGCACGACGCGGCCGACCAGGAGATTGGGCAGGTCAGTTGCCAGGCCGCACCAAACGCTGCCAGCGAAGAATACGGCGAACCCGATCAGGACCGGCCAACGTCTTCCGTAGCGATCCGAAAGCGGTCCAACCAGGAGTTGGCCAACCCCGAACACCGCAAGAAAGACGGTGATGGCGGACGTGACCGCTACACTCGTGACATTCAATGAGATCGCAATTTGAGGCAGCGACGGCAGCAAGATGTTGGTCGCGAGCGTTCCCATCGCGGCCAGCACGGAAAGGATCGCGATCGGCAGGACGCTGGAGCTAGGAATGTCCCGCGACGCGGTGTTCGTCATATCAGCCATGGATATTCCTCGTCGCGGGGATGGGCAGATCAAGTGGCGAGTGACGCGGTTCGCGCCGCTCGCCGAGTCCGTCTCGTCCGTCAGCCGTGATATCAGCGGACGACGCGCTCGATCGCGATGGCGGTAGCTTCGCCGCCGCCAATGCAGAGCGACGCGACGCCGCGCTTGAGGTTTTGCGCTTCGAGCGCGTGCAGCAGCGTCACAATCAGCCGCGCGCCGGTGGCACCAATGGGGTGACCTAGCGCGCAGGCGCCGCCGTTGACGTTCAGCTTCTCCCTGGGGATGCCGAGATCCTTCTGTGCCGCCATCGCGACGACCGCAAATGCCTCATTGATCTCGAACAGATCGACGTCGCCAACGCTCCAGCCGACCTTGTCCAATAGCTTGCGAATAGCGGGGATCGGGGCCGTCGTGAACCATTGTGGCTCCTGGCTGTGGGTGGCATGGCCCTTGATCTCGGCGAGCACCGGAAGGCCGTCGCGATCGGCCAGCGAGCGTTTCGCCAAGATGAGCGCCGCAGCGCCGTCAGCATTAGCGGAGGAGGCGGCGGGCGTGATCGTGCCGTTGGCGCGGAACGCGGCTTTCAGCCCGGGGATTTTGGCGGGATCGACTTTGAGCGGATGCTCGTCATTTGAGATGATCCGGGGCCCGGCCTTCTCGGTCAACGTGATCGGAGCAATCTCAGCCTTGAACGCGCCGCCTTCAACCGCCTTGCGGGCGCGGGTCAAGGTCTCGATCGCGTAGTCGTCCTGGTCTTTGCGGGTGAATTGATAGGCCTCCGCCGTGGCCTCGCCAAAGTCGCCCATCGAGCGTCCGGTCTCGTAGGCGTCCTCCAACCCGTCCATCATCATGTGGTCGATGATGCGGTCGTGGCCAGCGCGATAGCCGCCACGCGCCTTGGCCAGCAAATAGGGCGCGTTGCTCATGCTCTCCATGCCGCCAGACAGAACGATCTCGGCGGAGCCCGCATTGATGATGTCGTGAGCCAGCATGGTGGCCTTCATGCCGGAGCCGCAGACCTTGTTGATGGTGGTCGCGCCGGTGGCATCCGGCAATTTGGCGCCGCGCGCGGCCTGGCGTGCCGGCGCCTGGCCCTGTCCGGCTGGCAACACGTTGCCCATGAACACCTCGTCGATCCGCTCGGGCGCCAGTTTGGCTCGCTCGAGAGCAGATCCGATCACATGGGAGCCGAGCTTGTGGGCACTGAGTGGCGAGAGCTCGCCCATGAAGCGGCCGAGCGGCGTACGGGCCGCGGAGAGGATGACGACGGGATCGGAAGCGGCGGCCATGGCGAATTCTCCTGTTGACACTTCGTTATATGACGATAGTCATATAACATGGGCGACATTGCAATGAAATATTGCCGTCGCTTCAAAAGCGTGGTCCAGAAGCGCTGGTGGATGGGATCGGTCGAACAGCCGGTCACCGAGCAGCTTGCACGGAGGGGAGATGCGTTACGTAGGAGACCATAGGCGCCGGACCCACAGCCGGATCGTTGAAAGTGCCTCCTACGGCTTGCGTCAAAACGGCGCCGAGGGACTTAGCGTTGTCGAGTTGATGAAGCTCGCCGGTCTTACGCACGGCGGGTTCTATAACCATTTCGAGTCGCGTGCCGCGCTTGTTGGCGAGGCAATTGCGTTTGCGATGGATCAAACGGCCGAGCGGTGGAAAAAACTGGCGAACCGGAAGGCGAACGAGGATCGTTTCGAGACGTTGATCGCCGATTATCTCAGTTCCCGCCACCGCGACAATCCCAGACAAGGCTGCGCGCTTCCAGCCCTGGCCGCTGATGTCGCTCGATCGAGCCCGAGGGAGCAACGGGCGCTTGCTTCCAAGCTGGAGAAGATGATCGACATCCTGGTCGAAGTGCTTCCCGCCGAGGGTCCTCAACAGGCACGCCAAATCGCGACGAGCACCATTGCGACCATGGTTGGATCGATCGTGCTATCGCGTGCTGTCGGCGCCGGGAAGCTTTCTGACGATATTCTCGACGCCGGACGGATGACTGTCTGCGGCCGGACTCACAAGCGACAGCGCAGAACAGCAAAGGCGATGAGCTGCGACAAACCATAATCTGGGAGGTGCCCATGACGGCCGGCAAGTGGCTCAAGACAGCCTGCAACCTGTGTTACGTAAACTGCGGCATCGAGGTCTGGTTGAATGAGGGGCGCCTCGAGAAGGTACGAGGCGACCGTTCAAACCCGAAGTCGCAAGGCTATCTATGCAACAAGGCGGCACGCATTCCCTATTATGCGCATCACAGGGATCGGCTCACGACCCCGCTGCGTCGTCGCGCCGATGGCGGCTTTGATGAAATCGAGTGGGACGTCGCGATCGCAGAAATCGCGGAGCGGCTTCGAGACGTAGTCGACAGGTATGGCGGCAAGAGTATTGCCCTTTATGGCGGCGGCGGGCAGGGCAACCACGCCGGCGGTGCCTACGCCAGTGGCTTGTTGCGTGCGCTGGGCTCGCGCAGCGTCTTCAACGCGCTTTCGCAGGAAAAAACCGGCGATTTCTGGGTCAATGGCCACATGTTCGGCAGCCAAACCTGCCACACGTCAGAGGACGTCCATCATTGCGATCTCTTGCTTGTCATCGGGGCAAATCCCTGGATCGCGCACGGCTTCCCCAATGCGCGCGACCATCTCAATCAGATCCGCAAGGATCCCGCACGCAAGCTGATCGTCATCGACCCCCGCCGAACCGAAACCGCAGAGATGGCGGATCTGCATCTCGCGGTTCGCCCCGGTGCCGATGCGTTTCTCCTTGGCGCGCTGCTGGCCACGCTCGTCCGGTCCGACCGAATCGACCACGCGTTCATCGAGGCGCACACGATCGGCTTCGCGGAAGTGAGGCAAGCACTATTGAACATCCCGGTTCAGGAATGGGCGGCCGCCGCCGATATCTCGATCGCGGAGCTGGAGAGCTGCGCCGCGATGATCGCAGCCGCGAAGGCCATGGTCGTTCGGGTTGAACTCGGCATCCAGCAAGGCGTTAACTCGACACTTAACTCCTATCTTGAAAAGCTCTTGATCATGCTTTCCGGCAATTTCGGCCGTGAAGGTACCAACCAATTGCATAGCTGGCTTCAACCGCTGTGGGGAAACTCTCCGAACCAGACATTCGCGCCGACCGGCGACGCGATCATTGGGGGCTTGTTGCCGCCCAACATTTTCCCCGAAGCGGTACTCAAGGATCATCCAGAGCGGTTGCGCTGCGCCTGGATCGACAGCTCCAATCCCGCCAACACCGCCGCAAATACCGTGGCGGTGGAACGCGCATTGCAATCGCTAGAGCTATGCGTTGTGGTCGACGTTGCGATGACCGAAACCGCACGGCTCGCGCACTACGTTCTCCCGGCCTCCACACAATACGAAAAGACCGAATTTACTCTGTTTAACTTCGAATTTCCGACCAACTATTTTCATGTCCGCGCCGGTGTTCTGCCGCCACTTGCCGGCACCTTGCCGGAGCCCGAGATCTATACGCGGCTTGCGATCGCCCTGGGGCTTCTGCCGGGTGACAATGTCCTCGCGCCGCTGCGGGAAATAGCACGGCGCTCGCGATCTGAATTCGCCGCGGCCTTTCGTGCTTTCATCGCGGAGAACCCTGCGGCAGTGCCTGCCCTGGTGCTCTACCATACGCTGGGGCAGACGCTTCCGGACGGTACCGCGGCCGCGGCGCCGATGTGGAGCGCGGCACAGGCTTGCGCGAAGCGATCGCCGCAAGCGGTGCGGCGGGCGATCGGCGCATCCGAGCAGGTGGCGGACCATCAGCTCGGAGATCTCCTGTTCGACACCATCGTGGCCTCCCGGCAAGGCACGGCGGTTACACGGCACGAGTATGACGAGGTCTGGTCACTGATCGGCCATTCGGATCGCAAGGTTCGGCTGCTCGTCCCGCAGATGCTGGAATGGCTGGCGCGTCTCGATCCGCAAGCCGCTAGCGCGCCAAAGGAGTTCCCGTTCGTGCTGGCGGCTGGTGGCCGCCGCATGTTCAATGCCAACCAGATATTTCGCGATCCCGCGTGGCGTCGCGACGACCCGGACGGCGCCCTGCTGATCAATTCGAGCGATCTGAGCGAGTTGGGCGCGAAGGATGGTGACTGGATCGCGGTGGAGTCGGCGGCCGGGCGGCTCGTCGTCCGCTGCAAGGTCGATGACGCCATGCGCAAGGGCCAGCTGGCGCTGCCGCACGGTTACGGCCAGGCCTATCCCTCGCCGGACGGTGAACGTCTGATCAACGGACCGCGCATCAATCTGCTCACCGAGAGTGGCAACCGCGATCCCATTGCGGGCACGCCCTACCACAAGAACGTCGCGGTTCGACTGGCCCTGGTGACCGAGCACGAAGCTGCCGCCTGTCAGTCGCAATCCGAGCGAATTCATAAGAGAGCGGCCGGAGAATAGCTCGAAGGGAGCGTCGAATGACCGAGAAACCCATCGCAATCGTGACCGGAGTAGGGCCAGGCACGGGAGCTGCCATCGTCAAGCGCTTCTCTGCTGGCGGGTTTCGTATCATCGCGCTTGCCCGCTCAGCGGAGCTCATCAATCGACTTGCGCAAGAGCTTCCGGACGTGCACGCGGTGACCTGCGACGTCTCGGAGGAGGCTCAGGTGCGGACCGCAGTCGCTGACGTAAAGCGCCGCTTTGGCGCGGCGGACGTTCTCATCCACAACGCGGTCGGAGGGGGCTGGGGGAGTTTTCGCGAGATCGATCCGAAGATGCTGAAGGGCAACTTCGAAGTCAACGTGATGGGGCTGTTGTACCTGTCGCGAGAAGTGGCGCCTGACATGATCGATCGGGGCAAGGGCGCAATCCTGGTGACCGGCAACACCTCTTCGATCCGAGGCAAAGCCAATTTCGCCGGCTTCGCGCCGACGAAGGCGGCGCAGCGCATTCTGGCCGAGTCGATCGCACGTGAAGTAGGACCTCTCGGCGTCCACGTCTCCTACGTTCTCATCGACGCCGTTATCGATACGCCCCGGATGCGGGCGCGGATGAGCGACAAACCGGATGAGTTCTTCATCAAGCCGGCGGCGATCGCCGACGAATTATTGCATCTCTACGGTCAGGATCGCTCGGCTTGGTCGTTTCTCACGGAACTGCGGCCATTCAACGAAAACTGGTGATGCTCGAACACGGGCACGGCGGGCTGGGTCACTTTGGAGAGCTCTCCGTGGGGCTTGAAAGGTCAGAAACATGACGGATGGATCCATCTCGGTTGATACGGGGACGGACGAACTGCTGTGCGCGATCCGGGATCGCGTCGCGGTGATTACCTTGAACCGACCCGAAGCCCGAAATTCGTTGTCCGATCATCTTACGCCGGCGTTGCGCCGGATGGTCAAACAGAATGGAGATGATCCTGAGGTCGGAGCCCTCCTGATTACCGGTGCAGGCACTGCCTTCTGTTCGGGCGGCGATGTTAAGGGGATGGGCGGCAACGCTGCCGCGTCGGCGATGTCATTCAGCGACAAGGTTGCGCGATTGCGGGAACGTCAGCGAACCCTGACCGGCGCACTTGTTTCGGTGCGGAAGCCCACCATCGCGGCTTTGCCGGGACCGGCGGCTGGCGCCGGGCTTGCGATCGCACTCGCTTGCGACCTTCGTATTGCAGCCGAATCCACGATCATGACGACAGGCTATGCCAGGATTGCGCTCACCGGCGATTACGGCATTTCGTGGCTGTTGACCCGGCTTGCCGGGACGGCACGTGCTCGCGAACTGATGTTTCTGTCTGAACGGATCAGTGCACGGCGCTGCGAAGCATTGGGCCTTATTAATCGCGTGGTGCCTGATTCCGAACTGCAAAGCGAAGCATTCGAAATGGCGAGAGCATTGGCGAATGGCCCGGCGAACGCGTATGCCTCCATGAAGGATAACCTCGATCTTGCGCTGTCGGCCGACTTCTTGACGTCACTAGATCAAGAGGCCGAGAGGATGGTCCTCGCGGCGGGCACTGCGCAGCACGCCGAAGCCGTCCGGGCTTTTATTGAGAAGCGTCCGCCGACTTACAGGTGAAACTCTTTCAGGTCATTACTTCGAAGGCCTAGCGGGCCGCACCCGCAACCGCACAAGCTGGAGCTGCCAAGCTAATTGCTCATTCGACTGCGGCGATACGAATGGGACGCGTTCCAATCGGAGCGCCGGTCGCGCGGTCGATGGTGAGGGGATCGATCTCCGTTCCGTTCTCGGCATCAAAGAACCGGGTCACCTTGCCTCCGCTGCGATGCTTGCGTCCCCACGCGCCAATCGCGAATAGGACCGGCAAGAAGTCGCGCCCGGCTTCCGTCAGCACATATTCGTCCCGTGGCGGGCGGTCTGAATAACGGCGTTTCTCCAGCACTCCCTCGTCAACCAGCGCCGAAAGGCGCCCCGTCAGCATCGTCGGCGCGATACCGAGACTCCTGCGAAAATCGTCGAAGCGGGTCAGCCCCGCATGGGCGTCGCGCATGATCAGCATGCTCCATGCGTCTCCGACCAGCGCCAGGCTTCGGGCGATCAGGCAAGGCTGGGCCGAAAGTTTTTTCATGTAAGTCTCATTTTGGTAGTGACTTGATACTAAATTGATAGTAACAGATCATTCGTCGGTGTTCCACACCAAATTGGGAAGACCGGAGCCGAGGACGACAGACGCGGAATTGCGCTGATGCCGGGTGCTTCCGCCAGCATTGGGCTGGCGTCGGGGCCAAGGCCAACACAGCGGCCTATCAACACGTGCGTCTCTTGGTGCGCACAGGAAGAACCGCGTCATCCGATATCCCTCTGATCTCAGGGATTCCGGTGTCAGCCGAACTATGGAGTAAGTGATGTCAACTTATGTCAGCCACCCAGGATCGGTCGTGCGCTATGTCGATGCGCCGAATCTTTCGATCAGTGCTGCGGGAACAACTTTTGCCTATCGCGATATCGGTCCACGCACTGGCGTGCCATTGATCCTTCTCAACCATTGGGGCGCGGTTCTCGACAATTTCGATCCACCGATCGTCGATGGGCTCGCCACCATGCATCGCGTCATGGCGATCGACTACCGAGGCATCGGCGCTTCAGGCGGGAAAGCGCCTGTCACCGTTGGCGAAATGGCGCAAGATACGATCGCTCTGATCGCGGCGCTCGGCTTTGAAAAAGTCGATCTGCTCGGCTTTTCCCTCGGCGGCTTCGTAGCCCAGGATATCGCGCTGAAGGCCCCTGGTCTCGTGCGAAAGCTGATTCTGACCGGCACGGGCCCGGCAGGCGGCAAAGGTATCGAGAAGGTCGGGCCGGTGTCCTGGCCGCTGATGATCAAGGGCTTGCTGACTTTGCGAGACCCGAAATTCTATCTGTTCTTCACCTCCACGGCCAATGGCCGCCGGGCCGCAAAGGCCTTTCTGGAAAGGCTGAAGGAGCGCAAGTCAAATCGGGACAAAGGAGCCACGCCAGTGGCCTTGTTGCGGCAGCTCAAGGCGATCAAGAGCTGGGGCCAGCAGGCGCCTCAGGATCTCGGCAGCCTCCGCATCCCGGTCCTGATCGCGAATGGCGATAACGACATCATGGTGCCGACCGCAAACAGCATCGACATGGCACGGCGTATCCCGGGCGCCCAACTGGTCATCTACGAAGATGCCGGGCACGGCGGGATTTTCCAGTACTACGCCGATTTCGTGCCGAAGGCGCTGTCGTTCCTCGACGCCTGACGCCGCGACCAAATTTTCAAATTGGAGATGACATCATGAAGGCATTCGTCGTCGACAAATATAAGAAGAACGGGGCTCTGCGCTCGGCAACCATGCCAGAACCGGAGTTGCGGGACGATGATGTCCTGGTTCGGGTTCACGCAACTGCTGTGAACGTCCTGGACTCCAAGCTCAGGGATGGAGAATTCAAACTCATCCTGCCGTATCGTCCGCCCTTCATTCTGGGCCACGATGTTGCCGGGACGGTCGTGAGGGTTGGCCGCAATGTCAGGCGATTCAAGGCAGGCGACGAGGTCTATGCACGGCCGCGCGATCATCGGATCGGAACATTCGCCGAATTCATTGCCATGAACGAAGCCGACGTGGCGCCGAAGCCTGAGAACATCAGCATGGAAGCGGCCGCTTCCATCCCGTTGGTGGGACTGACCGCCTGGCAGGCGCTGGTCGAGGTGTGCAAGCTGAGGCCCGGCCAGAAGGTCTTCATCCAGGCAGGCTCCGGCGGGGTGGGGAGTTTCGCGATCCAGCTCGCCAAGCATCTCGGTGCGATCGTGGCGACGACGACGAGCGCGAAGAATGTCGAACTGGTCAAGAGCCTCGGCGCGGACTTGGTCATCGACTACAAGACCCAGGATTTCGAGAAGGTCTTGTCGGGCTACGATCTGGTCCTGCACAGCCAGGACGCCAAGACGCTTGAAAAATCTCTGCGCGTGCTCAAGCCGGGCGGCCTGCTCATCTCAATCTCCGGGCCGCCCGACCCCGAATTCGCGAGGGAACAGGGGATGAACCTCTTCCTGAAACTGGTGCTGCGTTTGCTGAGCCATGGTGTGCGGAAGAAAGCCAGAAAACTTGGTGTGCGCTTCTCATTCCTGTTCATGCGCGCGCAGGGACAGCAGCTACGCGAAATCACGTCCCTGATCGAATCCGGCGTGATCCGTCCGGTCGTGGACCAGGTTTTCCCGTTCGAAAAAGCCGGTGACGCGCTCGCCTATGTCGAGACCGGTCGAGCAAGGGGCAAGGTCGTGATTGCGGTGAAACAATAGTTCCGTAACGGTGCCGCCTGCGTTGCGACGCCATACGCCGGCCGGCACCAAGTGCATCCGAGGAAACGACATGACTGAATCCAACCGCGATACACAGCCTTTCCTGCAGGAAGTTGCACTCATTGTCGGCGGTGGCCCGGGCATCAGTTCGAGTTGCGCCAGGCTGTTCGCGGAAAACGGGATGCGTGTCGCCGTCGCAGCCAGGAATCCGGAAAAAGCCGTCCTTGAGACTCTCGAAAAGATGCACGGCGTGCGTCGGTACGCCTGCGATGCAAGCGAACCGGAGGCCGTGGCACAGCTGTTCGCGAATGTCGCTCGAGAGATCGGAACGCCGAGGCTTGTCGTGCATAACATCGATGGCCGCGTTCCCGGCATTTTCCGCAAGGGCATTCTCGAAGCCGACCCGATGATGGCGCTCGAAACAATCCGAAACTCGGCATTTAGCGCTTTTCTGGTAGGTCAACAGGCAGCTCGGCTCATGCTCGGAAACGAACCCGACGTCAATGGTACGAGAGGAACGATCATCTTTACGAACGCTAGCGCGGCGCTCAAGGGCTTTCCATCGAGTGGTGCATTTGCGATGGCGTGCCATGCCAAGTCCGGACTCGCGCAAAGCATGGCGAGAGAATTGATGCCGCAGGGAATCCATGTGGCGAATGTGCCGATCGATGCCGCGATCGGTTGGACTCAGGAGGATGGGACCCGCGCGCACCGGTTGGCGGGAACGACCGTGGACGACAACATGGCCGACCCTGTCCATATCGCGGAAACCTATCTGCAGCTGCACCGCCAGCATCGGTCGACCTGGGCTTTTGAAGTCGTGCTGCGGCCGTGGGTCGAGAAATGGTAATTACGCTCAGCTGACCCTTCCGAACAAGTGCGCGGAGACCACAAATTCTAAATTGGAATTCGATTTCTGCATCAAGAATTCCGCCATTTGCTGGTACATTCACGTCTGCTCGTCTTGACAGTTCTATTTTAGAACGGTTTACTCCGCGGGCCGATAGGAATGAAGGGTGCGGACCTCCCGGTTGAAGGGGGCCGCGCACGCTGCCGAAAACAAGGCGCGAGGGAGGATGGCATGAGGAGCGTGGACGAGCTCACCGCAGCCGAACTGCTGGACGGCCTGCCGTCCAGAGTGCACGAGGTTTACGTGCCGTTCGTGCGGGATATTCCGGATCATCCGGCCTTCGTGGAAGGCGGGCGTGCCTGGAGCTACCGGCAGTTCGCGGATGCGGTCGACGCTGCGGCAAAGAAGCTCGCCGGATTGGGCATCAGGCCCGGTGATCGCGTGTTGATTGCCAGTGAGAACAGCGTGGCCCTCGGCGTGATGCTCTTCGCAGCGAGCAAGCTCGATGCCTGGGGTATTCCGGTCAATCCCCGCCTTTCGCCCCGAGAGATCGACCTGATCGGGACGCACAGCGGTGCCAGACGCGTACTGTTCAACTCGGCGCTGTCGAAGGAAGCGGCCGACCATGCCAGCCGTATCGGTGCGAAAATCGGCGCCGTGGGGCCGTTCGGCGGAATCGGCATCGGTCCTCTCAATGCGGATGCCGAAGCGGAGCCCGTCGAGAAGGATGGCGCCCACCAGGTCGCAGGCCTTTTATACACCTCAGGCACGACCGGTGCACCGAAGGGCGTCATGCTGAGTCACCGCAATCTCCTCTTCACCGCAAGGACGTCGGGAATCCTTCGCCGAAGCAGTCCAGGCGACCGCATTTACGGCGTGCTGCCGATGTCACACATCGTCGGGTATGCGATCCTACTGATTTCGACGCTGATGCACGGCGGCACGTTGCATGTCGTGGCCAAGGCCGATCCCGCTGCGCTGGCTCATGCCATCGCCGAGCAAGGGATTACGAGCCTGTTCGGCGTGCCTGCCACATATCAGCGGCTGCTTGAGCACAAGGCGGTCAAGGGCATCCAACGGCTCGAACGGGGCAGCCTGCGGATCATGGCGGTGGCTGGCGCTCCGCTCGACCTCGATCTCAAGAAGCGGATCGAGGACGAGTTTGGAATCCCGCTGCTGAACAATTACGGCATAACCGAATGCTCACCAGGCCTCACGGGGGTCCGTTCGGAACAGCCTGTCCCGGACGAGTCGGTCGGCCCGTTTCTTCCCGGCATCGAGCACCGGATCGTGGACGGACAAGGAAAAAAGGTGGCGATCGGTGAAGTGGGCGAATTACACGTTCGAGGTCCGAACATCATGCTCGGCTACTATCGTGCGCCCGACCTGACGGCGGCGGCGATCGATGAGCAGGGATGGTTCAACACGGGAGATCTCGCGCGGGTGAACAGCAAGGGACATCTCTATATCGCCGGCCGCACCAAGGAGCTTATCATCCGCTCCGGCTTCAACGTTTATCCCGCCGAGGTGGAGGCGGTCCTGAACGCGCACGACCAGGTCGTTCAGTCGGCCGTCGTCGGACGAAAGATCGACGGCAACGAGGAGGTCGTCGCGTTCGTTCAGCTTCTCCCCGGTGCGAGCATCAGCGCGGAAGACCTCAAAGCGTACACGGCCCAATTGCTCACATCCTACAAGCGTCCGACCGAATTGATCGTCCTTGACGCTCTGCCCTCGGCCTCCACCGGCAAGATACTGAAACACAAGCTGCGGGAGATGGCGAACGAACAGGCCGCCCCGAAGGCGTCTCGTGCGGCAGCCGCTGGCTGACGGGCGGCAGGAGTAATTTGAACGGAATATGCGCTGCAGGAAAGAACGGTGAGCGACGGACCTGTCGCCGGAGGGAGATGACAATGTTGAGAAGCGCCATGATTGTAGCCGCGCTCGCGGCATCCGTAGCCGGCGCGCATGCGCAGACGCCGGGCGTCACCGAATCCGAGGTGAAGATTGGGGCGACGTTCCCTTTTAGCGGCCCCGCTTCGCCGCTCAGCAATACCGGAAAGGGCATGATCGCCTACGTCAATTCGATCAACGAGCGTGGCGGCATCAACGGGCGGAAGATCAATCTCATCACCTACGACGATGGTTACAGCCCTCCCAAGACGGTGGAGCAGACCAGGAAACTCATCGAGAGCGACGAGGTGGCGTTCCTGTTTGGCCCGTTGGGTACGCCCGGCATCAGCGCCACCATCAAGTACGTCAACGCGAAGAAAGTGCCGCACCTGTTTGTCGTGAGCGGGGTCAGCAAGTTCACGAATTTCGCTGAATTCCCCATGACCACGACGGGATTGCCAAGCTACGACACCGAAGGACGAATCTACGCAAAATACATCACCCGGACCCGTCCCGACGCGAAGATCGCGATACTGTATCAGAACGATGATTTGGGTAAGGACTTCGTCAATGCATTCAAGGCCTACCTGAAGGACGATTTCGACAAGAAGGTCGTCGTGTCCTCCTATGAGGTGACCGAGCCGACCATTGATTCCCACGTCGTGTCGCTGAAGTCGTCTGGCGCAGAGGCCTTTTTGGTGGCCGGCACGCCGAAATTCGCAGCGCAGGCCATCAAGAAAGTCGATGAGATCGGCTGGAAGCCGCTGTTCCTGATCAACTTCGTTTCGAGCTCCGTGTCGTCGACCATCATCCCCGCAGGACCGGAAAAGGCGGTAGGCATAGTCGCCGCGACAATCACGAAGGATCCGAACGACAAGAAGTGGGCCGATGATCCGGGCATTAAGTGGTACCGCGACTTTTTTGCCAAATACCTGTCAGGCGCCGATATCGGCGACAACAATTATCTGTTCGGTACCCAGCAGGGACAGATCCTGGAGCAGGTGCTCAAGCAGTGCGGCAACGATCTCTCGCGCGAGAATATCGTCAGGCAATCGCGCAGCATACGCGGGCTGTCTCTTCCGACTTCCATACCGGGTGTCGTGATCAACACGGGCCCGGAAGGCAGCATGGCGTACACGCAGCTGCAGCTTCAGCGCTGGAACGGGACCACGTGGGAGCAATTCGGTGACGTACTCAGTGCCGACGCAAAGTGAATTGTACCTTCTGAACATGCGGGGCGGATGATCTAAGTCCGCAAGACGACCACTAGATCATGGAGCACGGATGTCCATCGACGTTCTTTTCCAGCCTTGCAAGCTGAAAGGGCTGAACATTCCGAACCGGGTCGTGATGGCGCCGATGACGCGCTCGTTCTCTCCGGGCGGAATCCCGACCGAAGACGTCGCGCGGTATTACCGCCGGCGTGCCGAAGGAGCGGTCGGATTCATCATATCGGAGGGTACGGGCGTGGATCGTCCGGCATCCCTGAACGATCCGAACGTTCCCCGTTTTCACGGAGAGAAGGAGCTGGCGGGGTGGCGGCGTGTGGTCGACGAGGTGCATGCCGCGGGTGGTCTGATGGCACCGCAGCTATGGCACGTCGGAGCCGTTCGCACCCGCGCCAAGGATTGGTCTCCTCCGGGTGCCTACGACAGTCCGTCCGGCCTGTCGCGACCGGAGAAGAAATTCGGCGAGCCGATGAGCGAAGAGGACATCGCAGACGCCATCCGCGCTTTCGCCGATGCGGCGCTTGTCGCGAAGCGCTTGGGGTTCGACGCTGTCGAATTGCACGGGGCGCACGGCTATCTGATCGATCAATTCTTCTGGGAAGGCACCAATCGCCGCGAGGATGCCTATGGAGGCAAGGACCTGCCGGGTCGGGCGCGGTTTGCCGCTGATATCGTTCACGCCGTGCGCAAGTCGGTCGGACCCGACTTTCCGATATTGCTGCGGATCAGCCAGTGGAAACAGCAGGACTACGAAGTGAAGTTGGCCGATACGCCTCGCGCGTTGGAAGCCTGGCTCAAACCGCTGGTCGATGCGGGGGTCGATATTCTGCATTGCTCGCAACGGCGCTTCTGGGAGCCGGAGTTCGATGGTTCCGATTTGAACTTCGCCGGATGGGCCAAAAAGGTGACGGGGGTGCCGACAATCTCGGTCGGGTCGGTCGGCCTGACCGGCGAGTTCATTGCCGCATATGGCGGGGAGAGCTCCCGTCCGGCGTCCCTCGACGAACTGATCCGCCGCCTCGATCGCGAGGAGTTCGATCTTGTCGCGGTGGGGCGGGCGCTGCTTCAGGATCCGCGATGGCTCCTGAAGATACGCGACGGCCGGACGGAGCAATTGATGGCCTTCGAACGGACTGCGTTTGCTGCGCTGAGTTAAGGCTCAGCGATGACGGGTTGCGAGGCGGGCTGCGTCGCCGCTGAATAAAGGTTATCCAAATATTTGGTGGCTGATATTTCGCCTATCTGTCCAAGCTGACTACTAAAGAAGATCGGCGCATGCCGGTCGACGGGAGGGACATGCGCGTCATTGCGCAGTCGCCTGGAAGCAATTTGGAGACGAACAATGAGCGACGCCAAGACCCAAGTCGGCCATATTCGCACCGAGGTGCACGGGCATGTGTTCAAGATCATCATCGACAACGTGGCGAAGAAGAACTCATTCAGTCCGCAGATGATGGCGCAGATGTCGGATGCGATGACCCTTCTCGATCGCACCGACGATTATTGGGTCGGGGTACTCTGCGCCGAGGGTCCGGATTTCACGGCCGGGCTGGATATGCCGAAGTTCTTCGGACCCAAGGCCGAGAATACCGAGTTAGAGCCCGGCAACATCGATGCGTTCGCCTTGAAGAGCCGGTGCCGCAAGCCGATTGTGACGGCCGTACAGGGGATCTGCTTCACAATCGGAATCGAAATGATGCTGGCTGGCGACATCGTCGTGGCGGCCGACGACGCCAGGTTCTGTCAGATGGAATCCAAGCGGGGGATCGCGCCTCTTGGTGGTGCCCATTTCCGGTATTTGACGCGGGCGGGCTGGGGAGACGCGATGTATCACCTGTTCCTGTGCGATGAGTTCGGCGCAGCCCGGGCTCACAAGATCGGCTTCGTTCAGGAAGTCGTTGCATCCGGCCAGCAGATTGCGCGCGCGATGGAGATTGCGAATTTGATCGCCAAGAACGCGCCGATCGGCATTCAGGTGACGAAAGAGGCCGCGTTGAAATACATCGAGGCCGGCGAGAGAGCCGCGATCGACTACATTCCCAAGATCAAGGATCGCGTCTTCAGCAGCGAAGACATGAAGGAAGGCATCCAGTCTTTCGTGGAACGTCGCTCGGCCGTGTTCCGCGGGAAATAGGAATCCGGCGGACCGGACAGTAGGACTTCGCTCACGAGCCAGAGGATTTGACCATGGGAAGCATCAAGAAGGCATTTGATCTCACCGGCAGGAACGCCCTTGTTACCGGAGGCTCCCGTGGCCTTGGGTTGCAGATCGCCGAGGCGCTAGGTGAGCAAGGAGCACGGGTCGTGATCTCCTCTCGCAAGGCTCCAGACCTGGAAAAGGCCCAGGCGCATCTTGCCGGGCTCGGCGTCAAGGCGGAGTGGATCGCAGCAGATAATTCCAGGGACGAAGACGTCAAGCGGCTCGCCGACGAAACGATCAAGAAGCTCGGACGGGTGGACATTCTGGTGAACAACGCGGGCGCCACTTGGGGCGCGCCGACCGAAGATCACCCGATCGAAGCGTGGGACAAGGTGATGAACTTGAATATCCGCTCGCTGTTCCTGCTCAGCCAACAGATTGCGAAGGGCTCGATGATTCCCAACAAGTATGGCCGCATCATCAACCTTGCTTCGATCGCCGGCTTGTTCGGAAGTTCCGGGGATATGCAGACTGTCGCCTACAATACGAGCAAGGGTGCGGTGGTCAACTTCACGCGGGCGCTGGCGGGGAGTTGGGGGCGCTACGGAATTACAGCCAATGCTCTGGCGCCGGGATTTTTCCCATCGAGGATGACGAAGGGTACGATCGAAGCTGTCGGTGTCGAGAAGCTCGCCGCCGGTGCGCCGCTGCGCCGCATCGGTGACGAAGACGATCTGAAAGGGGCCGCGATTCTCTTTGCCAGCGACGCTGGCAAGCACATTACCGGACAGATTCTTGCCGTGGATGGCGGTCTGACTTCGGTGCTATCGTCTTCCTGACCGTCGCTATACAGCCGCCTCCGGTTCTGCGGATACCGTTCGTGGCAGGTGGAGAGCTAGGGGACCACCAGGGTCAGCGTCTCGGCGACCAGAGCCGGCGTTTGGCTATTCTCGATCTCAAGTACCGCGTTGCTCTTGATCAACAAACGCCCGTTGTCCTTTGGTTCGACACTGGTCATGGAAAGCTGAAGGCGAACGCGGTTACCCGATCTCACCGGTGTCAGGAACCTGACCTTGTCCAGGCCATAGTTGAAGACGGCAGATGCGTCGACCGGAGCAAGACCCAGGTTCATGCCGAGTGGCGCGATCAACGACAGGCTCAGGAAACCGTGAGCAATGGTGCCGCCTGCGGGACTTTCCTTGCTGGCGCGCTCCGCGTCCACATGAATCCACTGCCTGTCTCCAGTACAGGCCGCGAACTGGTCAATCATGGGCTGGTCGATGGTGATCCAGTCGGATGTTCCGAGATTCTGGCCGACGAAATCCCTGATCGCCTCGAGCTTGATCTTTGCCATCGCCGTGTCCGTTGGTTCAACTGCTTCGCATATTTCCCCAAACTGCGAGGAAAGCCATGTCGATTTTGTTGAACGGGGAACGCAATATTGAATAGCGGCCAAGATTTGATGGTTTTTCGTTTGCGTTCCGGGTCCTGCGATGTCGTTCGCACTCGGAGATTAGGGACGCAAAGCGCTTGCGCAAAGGACGAGCATGACCAAGGCCAGCTGGGATTTGTTTCGCTTGTTTTCCGTGGTGGCGAGAACTGGAAGCGTCAACCGCGCCGCCCATGAACTGGGAATGAGCCAACCGACATTGAGCAGGCGTCTGAAGGAGCTGGAGCGCTACGTGGCCGCTCCCCTGTTCTTTCGCGCCTCGTCCGGGGTGAAGCTGACGCGGGAAGGCGAGGACCTGCAACGCTCGGCGGGGGATATGATGATGGCATTCGAGTCGTTTCATCGCGATCTGCGCTCCCGGGTCGGGCAACGATCGTCAGTGGTCCGGATATCGGCGACCGAAGGCATGACCAAACATTGGCTTCTTCCGCGGGTTGCGGAACTGCGTCGGCGCGATAGTCGAATATATCTGGAAATAATCTCCACCGTGAACCAGCAGAGCTTGGCAACGAGCGATCTGGATTATGTCATCAGGATGGGAGATCCCGGCGAGAACGATCTCATTGGCAAGCGGGTCGCTGACGTACCGATGGGGATTTTTGCCTCCGAGCAGTACCTTGCCGGACGCTCGGCGCCTCGATCATTGCCAGAGCTGAGGGATCACGACATCATCGGCCATACTGCCGATTTTGTCTCGTTCCGCAACGTTCGGCCTAATCAGAGGCATTTGTTGGAATATTTCTCGGAAGCCGCGGGCATCCGCAGCGTTGTTCGGCTTAACCCGGTTGCTAACCATTTCGCCGCCGCCGGTTGCGGTCTCGGGCTTGCGCTTCTTGCTGTACCATTCGCGCAGGCCGAGGGATTGGTTCAGGTCTTGCCACAAGAGACAGTTACGATGAACGTATGGCTGCTTCGCAGGCGCGAGAGCGATCTGAGAAAGTTAACTCGTGAAGTCAGGCGATTCCTGGAAGCAGAATTCGCTGCTTCCAGGGAATGGCTCGCCGGCAGCCCTCGAAATGCGAGAGTAACCAAGCACAAGGCCTGAGGCCGTCTTACATGCTGCTTTCGCCGTGTCTGGAAATATCGCGGTAAGCGCGAAGAGGCCGTGGTCATTCTGCGCTGAATAGCGGTAGTTCAGAATTTAGATACTTGCCGGGCGCGGTGCCGGTCATCCTCCATCCCAAAAGTCATAATGGGAGGGATGGATGTCCAAATCGGAAGGGGCCTTACTGTCAACCCCGATCCAGACGATCGCGGAAATTCCGCGACGTTACGCGGCGATCACTCCCGACGCCGTCGCCGTGAGCTTCGAAGGGCGCGAGACAAGCTATAGGGTCCTGGACGAATTATCGAATCAAGTCGCCAATGGCTTTGTGGCGGGGGGGCTGCGACCGGGCAGCCGAATTGCGATACTCGACAAGAATTCAGATATCTTTTTTCAAGTGCTTCTCGGGGCAGCCAAGGCCCGCGCCGTCCTGGTTCCCATCAATGCAAGGCTGGCACCTCCTGAGGTCGTTTTCGCGGTGAACGATGCCAAAACCGAGATTCTCTTCGTCGGCGAATCGTTCGAGAAACTGATCACGGAAATCCAGGATCAGCTGGACACTGTTTACCAGATCATTGTGCTGGATTCGCGTTACCTGAAGTGGCGCGATGGCCACCCGCCGACTGAGGCGAGCCTGCCAGTCAGCCCCGATGACATTTGCCTGCAACTCTACACGAGTGGCACGACCGGCCATCCGAAGGGCGTGCAGCTTTCTCACGCAAATTTTCCGCTACACGCGCTTGACGACTGGAAGGCGTGGTCGTCCGACGATGTCATGCTCCTGGCAATGCCGTTGTTCCACATCGCAGGGGTCGGTACCGGCGTATTCGGTCTGGTCGCCGGGCTCAAGACGATCGTGCTTCGCGAGTTCGTTCCATCGCCGGCGCTTGAAACGATACAGCGCGATCGAGTTACGGTCACGTTCCTCGTTCCGGCAATGTTATTGGCGATGCTGGCCGAACGGAACGTCGAGACACTCGATCTCTCCTCACTGAGACAAATTCTTTACGGGGCCTCCCCGATACCGCTCGAGCTTCTCAAGAAGTCGCTCCGAGTGTTCAGGCATACGGGGTTTTTCCAGGTCTACGGTCTTACCGAAACGACCGGGGTCATCACCGTTTTGGCAGACGCAGACCACGCCGTTGGGGATGGCGAACTCTTAAGGTCGTGTGGCCGCCCTATCGAAGACGTTGAGCTGCAGATCGTCGACGCTTCGGGAAAATCGCTGCCGGCTCGACAGGTGGGTGAGGTCGTGTGTCGCTCATCACAAAATATGCGGGGGTATTGGAATCGGACGGACGACACCGCGAGGACCATCCGGGACGGGTGGCTGCATACCGGCGATGCCGGATTCCTCGATGAAAACGGCTACTTGTACATTCATGATCGTTTGAAAGACATGATCGTTTCCGGCGGAGAGAACGTGTACCCCGCCGAGATCGAAAGCGCCTTGTATGGACACGCGGATATCGCCGATGTCGCCGTCATCGGGGTGCCTGACGACCGGTGGGGTGAAGCGGTCAAGGCCCTCATCGTGTTGAAACCGGATCGTACGGCGGACCCGGCGGGCATACTGCATTTCGCGCGAGGAAGGCTGGCGGGGTTCAAGATCCCAAAGTCGATCGAATTCGTGCACGAGCTTCCCCGCAATCCATCCGGGAAAATCCTGAAGCGGCTGCTGCGAGAGCGCTACTGGGAAGGATACGAGCGGATGGTCAATTGAGTGCGGTTGGCCGAATTGGTTGGATCGGACCGGGAGACGTTTTTGCTAGGCGACCGCTGCGTCCTGCAACTTGAGCGACTGAAGCGTCAGCACCTCGGTCAAGCGCAAGTGTTCCGTCATCAAATCGGTGGCGAGTTTCACATCCCGGCTAAGAATGGCTTGGGCCAGTGCCCAATGTTCGGCGCGCAGATCACGATCCGCGCGCGACATTCGCACATTGATACGGCGATAGCGTTCGCCCTGGACGTAGAGTTGGTCGCGAATTCGCAGCAGCCAGGGGCTGTCGCAAGCCGCCACCAGGGCAGCATGGAATTTCGCGTGTGCGATCATCCAGTCGTCGCCCAGGTCGTGAATGTCATGGGGCGTATGCGAGAGTTCATGATCGGCTGCGACAATAGCAGCCTCCCATTTGAGGCCGCCGAGTTTCATCGCGCGGTGCGTGCATTTCAATTCGATGTCGATTCTGACGGCCGTCAGGTCCGAAACGTCGGCGGCATTGATGGGCGCCACCCGGAAGCCCCGCTGGGGCTCTGCAATGACAAGTGCCTCCGCAGAGAGACGCGAAAGCGCCTCCCGCACGACGCTCGGGCTCACCATAAGGTGTTGAGCTAAATCCCGAATTTTCAACTTCCCACCGGCCGGCAAGCGGCAGGCCAAGATGTCCGAGCGAAGCCGGGCATAGGCTGAAACGGTAAGGCTGGTGGCGTCTGGGGACATCCTCCCATTTTCGTAAGGATTCGGAAGAATACAAGACAAAGTCAAAAATATCTTTTTTCTATTGACCGTATGATTTTTTGGACTACCGTTCCATTATCGAACTTTAAGGCCGCTTAAGAAAAAGTCCGGAGGAAGCTAATGACCACATCAAACGAGTTGGTTGCCGTCAGTCGGGAGGGCGATCTCGTTACCCTGACGATGACTTTCGCTCCCTATAATCTCGTGGCAAAGCCGCTGCTGACTGCGCTCCTGGACGCAGTCGAAAAGGCTCATAAGGAAGGCG
Organism: Bradyrhizobium sp. WSM2793; assembly: GCF_000379585.1. Classification (NCBI taxonomy): domain Bacteria; kingdom Pseudomonadati; phylum Pseudomonadota; class Alphaproteobacteria; order Hyphomicrobiales; family Nitrobacteraceae; genus Bradyrhizobium; species Bradyrhizobium sp. WSM2793. The sequence goes on from NZ_KB902824.1 coordinate 71,029, forward strand.
CGCGCGCCATTATCCTTCGCAGCGGGTTGCGACACTTCTCCGCCGGTGCTGAAATAGAACTATTCGACAATCGCGGTGAACGGCTGCCCGAAATTGATGTGTGCGCCTGCCTGGATGCGTTCGAACAGGTCCCGGTGCCGATCATCGCAAGCATGCACGGATTGGCCCTCGGTGGCGGATTCGAGCTGGCCCTGGCCTGCGACATCATCGTTGCCGCTGACTCCGCGAAGGCCGGCATGGTCGAAGTGACGCTGGGCCTGCATCCGCTGATGGGCGCTATACAACGTGTGGCATCGCGCGCCGGCGTGGGGCGCGCCAAGGAGATGGCTCTGTTCGGACGTCGCTATGATGCGGCGACGTTGGAGCGCTGGAATATCGTCAATCGCGTCGTGCCCGAAGCCCAGCTTGAAGAAACGACGCGAATCCTCGCGCTCGAGCTTGCGATGGGCCCGACGGTGGCGCATGGCGCCACCAAACGGCTAATCCGCGAATACATGGACGAGAGCGTCGTGAAAGCCGACCGCGCAATGTCTGACGCGCAGCGTCCGATCTTCCAGAGCAACGATCTCGTCGTCGGCCTCAAGGCCTTCCGCGAGTCCGGGCCTGGTCACGCCATCTTCTCCGGCCGCTGAGGGACATCGTCATGACAAATCGTGCCCCCCTTGCCGGAATCAAGGTCGTCGACTTCTCGCGCGTCCTTGCTGGTCCTCATTGCACCAGGGCCCTGTCGGACCTCGGTGCCGACGTGATCAAGATCGAGCCGCCGCGCGGAGACATCTCACGGTACGCACTGCCTGGCGACGAAACCGCGAGCATGTCCTACTACTATATCCAACAGAACGTCGGGAAACGTAACATCAGCATCGACCTGAACTTCCCCGAAGGAAGAGAAGTCGTGCGCAAGATGTGCGATAGCGCCGACATCATCGTTGAGAATTTTCGCGCCGGCACATTGAAATTCTTTGGCCTCGATTATGAATCCGTCGCCGTGCGCAACCCGAAAGTGATTTACGCCTCAATCAGCGGCTACGGCCAGGGCAGCGCGCTGTCACACCGCAGCGCCTACGCGCCGACCGTCCATGCCGAATCCGGCTTTGTCGGCGGGATGATCGACCATCTCGGCGAGGATCTCACGGTCAAACGGCATGATGCCTATTCGCATGCTGACGTTTATACGGGCCTCGAAGCGATCATTGGCATACTGGCTGCACTGCATCACCGCGACCAAACAGGCGAGGGCCAATATGTCGATATCGCGATGGCCGCCACCATGCTTGCCGTCAACGAGCGGGTGCACGCCGATCTCTCCGACGCGGATCTCGGCGCCGAACCGGCAGCGCTCGGACCTGCTGACTCACCGTTCTTCAAGACAAGCTACGGTGACGTCATTACAATCGCGACCAGTGTCGTCAGCAGTCTGACGTTTCCGAATTACATCGCGGCGATGCGTCGCCCCGATCTCGCTTTAGATCCCAGATTCGCCACGCCGGCGGCGCGCCGGAAGAATCTCAACGCCCTTTACGAGATCATCCAGCAGTGGATTCTTTCCTTTGCCACGGCCGGCGAACTCGATGCCCAGCTCGACGAAGTGAAGCTGGCGTTCGGTGTGGTCCGCTCGGTCAAGGACTTCGCCGGTTCGGAATGGGTCAAATGGTGGGGCGCGATAGAAGAAGTTACCGACCGCCGCGGAAAGGCGGTCAGAATCCCCGGCAAGCCCTGGCACTTCTCAAAGACGCCGCTGGCCGCTGCGCGCGAAGCCGCCTTTCGCGGCGAACACAACGTCGAAGTGATGAAGGAATACGGCTACTCCGATCAGGAGATTGCTGTTCTTACCAATTCGGGCGTGCTGTTGACGAACATTCCGCCGCGACCCTCGCCATTAGTAGGAGCATCCGCGCCGCCCGATAGTGCCCATGTCCTGAAGCAGGCGTCCTAGCTGCGCCGAAGCCAACTAGCCAAAAAGATGCGGGAGGGAAATCATGTCATTGTCGCTATCTTCGGAACAAACGCAAAAAATCTTGTCTAATCCGTCTTTTCGGGAGCTGACCGCCGCACGGGCACGGTTGCGGTGGGGGCTCTCGATCGTCACGTTGCTGATGTTCTTCGGCTTCATCGGGCTGATTTCGGCGGCGTCGTCAGCGCTCGGGAAGAGCATGGCAGGCGGAGCCGTTCCGTTGGGCATGGTGATCGCGCTTGGCATGATCGCCTTGGTCGTTGCCCTGACCGGTTACTATGTACGCCGTTCCAACACCTACTTCGACGGCCTGACACAGCTCGTTCGCCGGGAGTGTGGCCGATGATCATGCGTATTCTACTGGGGGCCATCGCGGCGACAGCATCCTTTCCGGCGCATGCTCAGGCGACCACCGTTGTAGCGGGGCGCGATCTTAACTGGGTTGCGATCAGCATGTTCCTGTTGATCGTCGCCGTCACGCTCCTCATCACCTATCGATCGGCTGGCCGAACCAAATCGAAGGTGGACTTCTATACCGCGGGACATGAGATCACACCCCTCCAGAACGGCCTGGCGATTGCGGGGGATTTTCTTTCGGCCGCGGCTTTCCTCGGTATCTCGGCGCTGATCTATGCGACCGGCTTTGATGGCCTCATCTATGCGCTAGGCTTCTTGACGGGTTGGCCGATCGTGCTGTTCATGATGTCGGAGCGCTTGCGCAACCTCGGCAGTTACACATTCGCCGACGCAGCGTCGTTTCGCCTTGATCGCACCTCGGTTCGTTTGGTCGCCGCCACGGGTAGTCTCGTGGTCGTGCTGTTTTACCTGATCGCGCAGATGATCGGCGCCGGCAAGGTTATTCAACTTCTGTTCGGCGTGAACTATCTGTTCGCGGTCGCTGGAGTCGGACTTCTGATGATCGTCTATGTGGCTGTCGGCGGCATGCAGGCTACCACCTGGGTTCAGATCACCAAGGCTCTGCTGCTGCTGATCGGCGGCACCTTGATGGCGCTGGTGGTGCTGTGGCGCTTCGATTTCAGTCTTGGACACCTATTCGCCGAGGCGAGCCGGGTGCACCCCAAGGGGGCCGCAGTTCTCTCTCCCGGCGGGCTGTTCGCTGAGCCGGTTTCAGCGATCTCGCTTGGACTCGCGCTGGTGTTCGGGACCGCTGGATTGCCGCATATCCTGATGCGGTTCTTCACCGTCAGGGATTCCGCAGGCGCAAGGAAGTCGGTTTTCTACGCGACGACCTGCGTAGCCTATTTCTGCCTGGTCATCCCGCTGTTCGGCTTTGCCGCGATGGTGGTCCTTATGCCGGACGCGAGTTTCTTCAACGTCGGCGCAGGCGGTCAATTCAACAAGATTACCGATTTGATCGGCGGTCCCAATATGGCAGCGGTGCACCTGGCGGGCGCTCTCGGCGGACCAATCCTGCTTGGGTTTATCTCGGCTGTCGCGTTTGCCACCATTCTCGCCGTGGTAGCCGGATTGACTCTCGCCGGCGCCTCCGCGGTGAGCCACGATATTTATGGGCAGGTGATTGCGAAGGGTAACGCGCCGGAGGCACGTGAGGTGATGGTTGCGAAGATTGCCGCGGTGGCGATAGGCATCGTCGCGGTGGGCCTGGCCATCACGTTCGAGAACCAGAATGTCGCGTTCATGGCCGGCTTAGCGCTATCGGTCGCGGCAAGCTGCAATTTTCCAGTGCTGGCGATGGCGATCTTCTGGCGCGGTACCACCACCCGCGGTGCGGTTGCCGGCGGCCTCGTCGGTCTGTTCAGCTCCCTCATATTTGTCGTGCTGAGCAAGACTGTCTGGGTCGCGGTGTTCCATTTCGCGGCGCCGTTATTTCCCTACGACAATCCCGCGCTCTTCTCGATGCCGTTGGCCTTCTTGGTGATATGGCTTGGTTCGCTAAGTGACCAAACGGCCCGTGCCTCGGCCGAGCGGCGCGCGTTTAATGCTCAGTTTGTCCAATCGGAAATCGGCATCTGGGTCCTCTGAAGACAACAAGGCGTTGGCGGGAGCTGCATGATGAAAGCTACGATCGACGAGACCCACGATCCGGCACGCCGCAGTTTTGTGTCGACCGCCAACGACCCCTCCGGCGACTTCCCCATCCAGAATCTGCCGCTCGGCGTCTTCAGCCGTGGCAAGGAGGGAAAACTGTCCGCGGGGGTTGGGATCGGCGATCAGATTCTTGATCTTCATGCGGCACACAGGTCCGGTCTCCTGCCGAGAGAAATTCCCGAGTGGACCGTCGCCGACTCCTCGCTCAACTCGCTGTTTGCGTTGGGGCCTGGCTCGTTGCGAACTTTACGAAAGGCAATCAGTGCCGCGCTTGACGCGGGTTCAAACGGTGAGGCTGCGCGCCGCCATGCGTCGGACCTGCTGGTCCCAATGAGCGCTTGCACGATGTATCGTCCGACCGCGGTGCCGAACTACACGGATTTTTATGCCGGCATACATCATGCGAAGGCGGCGGGCGCACTTCTCACGCCTGAAAATCCGCTGCCCGCCAACTACAAATGGGTGCCGATTGCCTATCACGGACGGGCGTCTTCGGTGCAAGTCGGGCAGGGTGTTGTTCGCCGACCCATTGGACAGCGGATGCCATCGGTGGACGGAGGCAGCCCCGGCTTCGGCCCTTGCGATCGGCTCGATTTCGAATTGGAGATGGGATTCTATCTCAGCGGCGGCAACGAGCTCGGAAGTCCAATCCCGGTTGCGCGCGCAAGCGAACAGATTGTCGGCTATTCACTACTCAACGATTGGTCGGCGAGGGACGTCCAGCGCTGGGAGATGTACCCACTCGGCCCGTTCCTCAGCAAGAGTTTCGCAACGTCTGTGTCGCCGTGGGTTGTTACCGCGGACGCATTGGCGCCGTTCCGCATTCCGGCGATGGTTCGTCCTCACGGGGACCCCCAGCCGTTGAAATATCTGCTCGACGACGATGATCAGAAAAGTGGCGGGCTGGACATAAGCCTGAAGGTGTTTCTCACGACCGAAAAGATGCGGGCCGCAAGGGACGTTCCGGTCGAAATTCTCAACTCGAACGCCAAACATCTATATTGGACACCGGCGCAGATGGTTGCGCACCACACGATCAATGGATGCAACCTTCTACCGGGGGACCTGATCGGCACCGGCACGATTTCCGGACCTACCGACGCTGAATTGAGCAGCATGCTCGAATTCACGTCTGCCGGAACCCGCCCCATTACGCTTCCCAACGGAGAGCGTCGCGGCTTTCTACACGACGGTGACGAGATCCGATTTGAGGGGCGCTGCACTCGTGAGGGTTTTGCATCCATCGGCTTCGGAGTGTGCGTCGGAACGATTGCGGCATCTCATCAGACGGAGCTTGAAAGCAGGGCGGCCTGATCCGCTCGTGTTAAGCGAAGAGTCGCCCCTCGAGCGATCCGCTCCGAGCGGGTTGGTACTGCCCGGAAGACGGCAGAACGATAGCTAGGAGAGGAACTGCCATGGACAGTTGCCACATGATCGCATACGCCATGATCACGATGCCGGACATCGACATGGAAGAGGTCCAGTTTGGGCAACTTCTCGTCGTTCTCGTAGCCTTATCGGTCGCGGTGGTGGGCCGCTTGGCTGCGTTTGTCTTCTGAGCCCTCACGAGGTGGTTGATGTAGCCGTGGGGTCAAGCAAACTCGGCAATCGTGTGTGGGAGCCTGCGTGATGGAAACTGCGGCGCTCCCTGTAGATTGTGCGCGAACTTTGAATTGGCCTGCGCGGCAGCGGGTCCCGATTTTGGTCTCTCGGCGCACTCGTTTAGTAGCTGTCAAGCCGTTGCTTCAAGGGACGCTTTTGACGAACTACCAAGGGTCTAGGTCGCGGGTTGGCTGCCCGATTGCGATCCGCGCTGGGCGCTTTTCCATTTGGAAAAGCCTGCTAAGCAATTGATCTCACTAGAGGCCAATTCGCACATTTTTTCCAAATGCGGCTTGAAATCGTTGAATAATCAAACTGATTTTGATTCCGCCATTCGGAGGTTCGATCCCTCCCGCCCCAGCCAGAAGCTTAAGCTGCTGTCTTGCGCAAGGCGGACGTTCAGCTTCGATCGGTTGGCAGCGAAGAGCCGAAACTGCCTCAATAAGCGCTTCACTGCGGCCGCATTTTGCGTGGCCCTCGTTTCTTCGGCCGACTGGAAGGATGCAGACCCCGCACCTCCTGCTGTTGAAAAAGTTCCGCGCAGATGCCACGCAGCCATTGGCTTGCCGGGTCGTGGTGGAAGCGGGCATGCCAATATTGCTTCACAGTAAAGCCGGCGATCGCAAGCGGGCAGTCGAACACGCGCAGTCCGTAATAGTGAGCCAGCGTTTCGCCAATGTGCCTTGGCAGGGTGGCGATCAGGTCGGTCGTCCCCACGATTGCGGGCAGTCCCAAAAAGCCGGGTAGCTCAAGCGCCACGTCAAGGACTATCCGCTGCTCCTGTAGCGCCGTCGCGAGCAACTGATGTCCAGTGCCGGAGCGAATGAGGACGTGGGCCTCGCGCCTGAAGTCCTTTGCGGTGATGCGGTCGCGGATCCGGGCATGTTTGGCGTTCGCCAAACAGACCCAATCCTGCGGAAAAAGTGCCTGTTGGAAATGTCCGGCGTCGAGACCCGAGATGTAGCCGAGGGCCAGATCGGCTTCACCGGATTGCAGCATCCGTGGGGTGTCCGCGCCGATCTGTGTCGCCTCGATACGAACGCCCGGGGCGACGCGGCGGATGTGAGCGAGGATGGACGGAAGCAGCGTGACGTGGCTTCCATCCGTCATGCAGATCGCAAAACGGCGCTTTGCGGTTGAGGGATCGAAGTCGGTGCGAAGCTCAGCCAGACGACGCAGCGTTTCCAGCGCCTGCCTCGCCGTGCCGATGAGAGCCTCGGCGCGCGGCGTTGGCAGCATTCCCTCCGCCGACCGGATGAAGAGCGGATCGTCCAGTTCCTTACGCAGTCGCGCCAGCCAGATCGAGATGGTCGGCTGACTTTGACCGAGCTTTTCTGCGGCCTTGGTGACGCTGCCCGTGGCGAATAACGCGTCGAAGAGCCTCAGCAGGCGCGGGTCCAGCAGGTTGGTCTCGACATCGTCCGTCTGCTTCATTGCGATTCACAATAGTAGATATAAAGATCATAGCATATCTTAATATGGATCGGCCTGCTACCACGCTTCCAGCGCCAAGAAGGGCGCGCGGGGAAGCGTTGGATGAGGATCTGCTTTATTGGAGCGGGAGCCTTGGGCTCGACCATCGGCGGCACGCTGGCGCGCGGCGGGGCCGAGGTCTGGCTCATCGATCCGTTCCAGGCTCATGTCGACGCCATCAATGCCGCGGGCCTTCGGATGCTTGAAGGCGACGCCGAAACCATCGTGAAGGTCGCCGCTGGCACCTCCGCGGCCCAAGTCGGCGTAGAGGCCGACCTCGTCATCGTCCTCGTCAAATCCTACCACACGCGGGATGCCATCCGGGCGGCAGCGCCGATCATCGGGCCGCAGACGGTTGTGATGTCGCTTCAGAACGGTCTTGGTCACGAGGACATCCTTTCGGAGGAAGTTGGTCGTGAGCGGGTCATGGCGGGCAAGACCTACGTTGGTGGCGTGCTGCTTGGCCCCGGTCACGTTCGCTCCGGGGTCATCGGCAAGGAAACCATCGTCGGTGAACTTGACGGACGCTTGACGGAACGCGCGCAGCGAATCTCCGAAGCTTTCAATCGTGCCGGCATTCTCACGCTGCTCAGCGACAACATCCTGGGCACGATGTGGGACAAGCTTTTCATCAACGTCGCCGGCGGCGGCGTCACCGCCATTACCGGCCTGACCTATGGCGGCCTCTATTCGCTCCCCATCCTGAAGGATTGTGCGCTGGCAGCGATTTCAGAGGGCATCGCGGTAGCGCAGGCGGCCGGCGTGAAGATCTCGATTACCGACCCACTCCGCGCCTGGACAATGGCATCCGCCGGTCTGCCGCCCGAGTTCAAGACGTCGATGTTGCAGAGCTTGCAGTCCGGCAATCTGACCGAGGTTGACTACATTCACGGCTCCGTCGTGCGTTGGGGCGCAAAGCTCAACGTGCCGACCCCGGTCAATTCTACCCTCGTCGCGTTGGTCAAAGGGCTCGAATACGCCCGCGGCGACTATCCTGGAAAGGGCTGAGACGATGTCGTTGCCTCGCGCTTATATCGAGCACGTCGCGATCCGTGTGCCGGACATTGATCGTCACGTTGACTTCTTTCGCGAGGTGCTTGGTCTCGCCATTCGCGACGAGCAACCCGCCGATGGTGCGCGCCCGCGCCAGGTGTGGGTGCTCGGAAGCGTGCAACTCATCGAGGATCCGAATTTTGTCGGACCGGAGGGGCGTCTCGCCCATCTCGGCATCATGGTCGACGACTACGAAGGCGTGCTCGTCCGCGCTGCCGCCTGGGGCGCCAGGGCGTTGCCCGCAGGACCGAACTGGCTCGAACTGCCGGGGGGGCTCAACGTCGAAATCTTGCAAGCCAGCGCAGGCGCTGTGGAAGCCGCCCTGGCGATCAATCCACGGGCCTGAGGAAAACGCGACATGATCGATGAGCGCTACTGGGACGATGCCAAGGTCGGTGACGAATGCGTCACCCCCTCGGTGACGGTCACCGAGGCGATGGTCAATGCCTATGCCGAGTTGACGGGTGATTTCACCCCGGTCCACCTCGACGAGGAATACGCCAAGACCACACCATTCGGCACGCGCGTCGCGCACGGGCTGTTTGGTCTGTCGCTGGCCGACGGTTTGAAGACCCGTGCCGACTACCGTTTTCTTCCGGGAATGTCATTGGGCTGGACGTGGGATTTCAAGCTGCCGATCAAGCTCGGCGACACCGTGCACGTGAAGTTCCGTGTCGGCTCGATGCGCGCCACGAAGCGTGATGGGTGGGGCATTGTTGTGCTGCCCTCGGAGCTGATCAATCAGCGCGGCGAAGTGGTGCAGCTAGGCGAGCATCGGTTGATGATTCCGATGCGCCCGAAGAACAACGCCGCAGGAGAGCAGGCATGACCGCGCAAGATCTGCCGCTCCAAGATCTGCCGCTCAAAGGCATTCGCGTCATCGACTACAGCCATTTCCTGGCAGGCCCGTTCATGGGCCGTTGCCTCGCTGCGATGGGCGCGGAAGTCATCAAGGTGGAGCGCCCTAGGGAAGGCGATGCGGGACGCGCCCACGGATATTTCAAGGACGGGCAATCCGGCTACTTCCTGCAGCAGAACATGGGAAAGCAGGGGCTCTGCATCGACCTGCGCGACAAGCGTGGTCTCGACATGATGATGAAGCTCGTCGACACGGCCGATGTCTTCATCGAGAACTACCGCCCCGGCGCACTCGAGCGCCTCGGGCTCGGTTACAAGGCGCTGTCGGCACGGAATCCCAGACTGATCTACTGCTCTGTCTCCGCCTACGGACACACCGGCCCCTATGCCGGCCGTCCGGGCTTCGGCCTGATCGCAGAGGCGATGTCGGGCGCCCTGGCGCAGCTGGGCACTCCCGGTGAAGCTCCGCCGTTGCTGCGGATGCCGCTGGCAGACATGTATACCGGCATCCACGGCGTAGCAGCCATCAACGGGGCGCTGGTCGGTCGCGTATCGTCCGGCCGTGGCCAACACATCGATCTGGCGCTGTACGACTGCATGGTCTCGATGCACGACTATGCGGTTCAGCGTTACTTCCTCTCCGACGGCGCCGACATGCCGAAGCAAACCGGCAGCGGACAGCCGGACTCGACCGTCTACGGCGTCTTCCCTGCCAAGGACGGTAATCTCGTCATCGCCGCGCAAGTCGATGATGCGTGGCGGCGATTGGCGACGCTGATCGGAGGGAACGCGTTGGCATCCGACCAGCGCTTCGCCCAACCTGCCGCACGCAACGCCCATTATGCCGAAGCCATGGAGATTGTGCGTAACTGGACGCTGTCGCAGCCGTCCCGGGATGCGTGTCTGGCAGCACTCGAGCAAGCAGGTGTGCCGTCCGCTCCCGTGCAGACCATCGGAGAAGTCGTGAAAGATCCGCAGATCCACGCGCGCGGAATGCTGGTCGAGCAGGAGCATCCCGTGCTCGGCAAGGTGACGTTGCCGAACCTGCCTTTCCGCTTCTCCGACTGCGACACCACGATACGCATGCCGGCGCCACTACTCGGTCAGGACAATCGGCGCATTGCCGCGTCACTGGGATTGTCGGCCGAAGCCGTCGACGCGATGGTGCGCGACGGCGTGCTGTACAACGAAGTCGCAGTGCAGGAGTGAGCGATGAGCGATCGTTATGCGGTGATTGGCAATCCGATCGGCTTCAGCAAGTCACCCCTTATCCATGGCACTTTCGCCAGAATGACGGGACAGGACCTTACCTATGAGGCAATCGAGGGGCCCCTCGATGGTTTCAACGAGCGGGTTGATCAATTCCGGACCGAGGGCGCCAAGGGGCTGAACATCACCGCCCCGTTCAAGCTCGATGCCTTCGAGTACGCAAATGAGCTTTCGGAGAGCGCCGAGCGAGCTGGCGCCGCAAACTGCCTGAAGTTCGTCGGCGATCGGATCATTGCCGAGAATTTCGACGGGATCGGCCTCGTCCGTGACATCACCGTCAATCTCGGCGTCAAAATGGCCGGCCGCCGCGTCCTGATGCTCGGCGCTGGAGGAGCGGCCCGCGGCGCGTTGCTGCCGTTCCTGCGCCAGGACCCCTCGGAGCTGGTTCTCGTCAACCGAACGCTGTCGAAAGCCGTGGCTTTGGCCGACGAGTTTGCCGGCTGTGGTCCCCTGATCGTCAGCGGCTACGCCGAGCTGGCCGATCTCGCGGAGGGCTACGACGTCGTCGTCAACGCGACGTCTGCCAGTCTGCGCGGTGAAATGCCGCCGCTTCCAGGCAATGTCTTCCGGGGGGCGGAGCTAGCCTACGAACTCGCCTACGGCAAGGGGCTCTCGCCCTTTCTGCACACGGCCCGCGCCGAAGGCGTCGCCAAGCTCGCCGACGGCGTCGGCATGCTGGTGGAGCAGGCGGCCGAAGCTTTTGCCTGGTGGCGCGGCGTTCGACCGAGCACGGCTCAGGTCATCGCCGAGCTGACCGTCCCATTGCGCTGACCGGCGGTGCCGAGCATGCAACCCAAACCCAGCTTCCTCGTCGGCCTGATCGGCAGCGGCATTGCTGCGTCCCGCACCCCGCCCATGCATGAAGCGGCCGCTGACGCCGCGGGCATCCGCTATCTCTACAAGAAGATCGATCTGTCCGAGTTGAAGCTCGGTGCGGAGGCATTGCCGGAATTGCTCATGGCCGCGAGGCGGATGGGCTTTGACGGGCTGAATGTGACCCATCCCTGCAAGCAGGCGATTATTTCACTTCTGGACGAGCTCTCGCCCGACGCGGAGGCGCTTGGCGCCGTGAACACCGTGGTCATCAGGAATGGCCGAATGACCGGCCACAACACCGACTGGTTCGGCTTCGCCGAGAACTTTCGCCGCAACATGCAAGGCGCATCACTCGGTCGGGTCGTCCAGTTCGGCGCGGGCGGCGCAGGCGCGGCAGTTGCTTTCGCGCTCATGAAGCTCGGCGTGCAGGAGTTGATCATTGTCGACTTGGACCTGGCCAAGGCGCAGAGCGTGGTGGACGGATTGTCCCCCGATTTGCAGAGGGGCGCTTGAAGGCCGGCCAGGATGTCGCAGCCGCCGTGGCTGCCGCAGACGGAATTGTCAACGCGACTCCGATCGGCATGGACAAGTATCCAGGGACGCCGCTGCCGACCGTCCTGCTGCGTCCGAGTCTCTGGGTCGCCGAGATCGTCTATTTCCCGCTGGAAACCGCACTACTGCGCGCGGCGCGCGCCCTTGGTTGCCGCACCGTCGACGGTGGCGGCATGGCGATCTTCCAGGGCACCGAAGCATTCCGCCTGTTCACGGGCATCTCACCTGATCCGGACGTCTTCTTCGCGACTTTCGCATCCCTGGGAGGGTGACACCCGGCCGATGGGCGAGCGGCACGCACAACGCCCGAGAGGAAACGCAAGATGGGCTATACGCTCGATTTCTCGGTGGTCTGGCAGGCGCTCCCAGCCTTGTTGTGGGGGTGCCTGGGGACGCTCGGGCTGGCGCTTGCCGGCATGACACTGGCGATGATCATCGGCGTCGCCGGCGTCGCGGCACGCGATTCGAAGGCGGCCTGGTTGCGTGCCATCGTGATTGGCTTCGTCGAGATCGTGCGCAATACGCCTTTCCTGGTGCAGATCTTCTTTCTGTTCTTTGCACTGCCGCTCATCGGATTGAAGCTCAATCCGACCGCCACCGCCATTATCGCACTCGGCGTGAATGGAGGCGCCTACGCCATCGAGATCATCCGGGGCGGCGTGCAGTCCATTCACCAAGGACAGGTTGAGGCCGGCTACGCGCTCGGTTTGCACAAAGGACAGGTGTTCCGCTTCATTGTACTCAAGCCCGCGCTTCGCGCGATCTACCCGTCGCTCACGGGGCAGTTCATCATGCTGACGCTGACCTCGTCGATCTGTTCGGCCGTCTCCGCCTATGAACTGACATCGGTTGCGCAGCGCATCGAAAGCGACACATTCCGCAGCTTCGAAGTCTATTTCTCCGTCACCTTCCTCTATCTCGCGATCTCCTGGCTGCTGATGCTCGGCTTTGCGGTCATCTCCCGCCGTTTCTTCTCTTATCCGACGCGCTGAGGAGAATTCATGACACCGCATTTTGGCCTTCCGGAGTTCGGCTTCCTGTTACGTGGTCTGCAATGGACCGTGCTGCTGACGCTGGTCGCATTCGCAGGCGGCTGCACGGCGGGGCTTGCCGTCGCATTGATGCGGACCTGTGGTCACAAGGGCGTGGAATGGATCACCAGCGTCTACATCGGGATATTCCAGGGCACTCCGCTGCTGCTGCAGCTTTTCGTCGTGTATTACGGATTGGCGCTAACCGGGCTGAAGCTCGATGCCTTCGTCGCGGTAGCGATTGGCTTCACCGTCAACGCTTCCGCCTTCCTCGGCGAGATCTGGCGCGGCGCAATCCAGGCCGTTCCGCGCGGCCAGTCCGAGGCGGCAATGGCGCTCGGCCTGCATTATTCCTCCCGCATGCGCGACATCGTGCTGCCGCAGGCGATCCGCATCTCGCTGCCGGCGACCGTCGGCTATCTCGTGCAACTCATCAAGGGCACCTCGCTCGCCGCCATCGTCGGCTTCATCGAACTCGCTCGCGCCGGTCAAATCGTATCGAACCAGACCTACCAGCCGTTGCTGGTCTTCGGCGTGGTTGGCGCGATGTATTTCATCCTCTGCTGGCCACTCTCATGGTGGGGCAGCCGGATGGAGGCCAGGCTCGCCCTGGCCAATCAAAGGTAGGAACGGCCGCACCTACCCAATCAAATACAGCCATCACCAGGAGGAGGAGAACACCAAATGCTATTTTCGATCACTCGCCGCCGGCTCGGCATCGGGCTACTCGCAGTGGCGGCTGTCGTCACTGCGGGCAAATTGCAGGCCGCTACGTTGGAAGACGTGAAGAAGAAGGGCGTCGTCGTCATCGGCATTCAGGGCGATAATGCGCCTTGGGGCTTTGTCGATAGCTCGGGAAAGCAGGAGGGCATCGATGCCGACATGGGGCGTGCCTTCGCTGAATTCCTCGGCGTGAAGGCCGAGTTCTCGCCTCTGGCCGTGGCCAATCGTATCCCGGCACTGACCACGGGCCGCGTGGACATCCTGTTCGCGACCATGGCCATGCTGCCGGAGCGCGCGAAGGCGGTGCAGTATTCCAAGCCGTACGTCGCCAATGAGATCACGCTCGTCGCGGCCCAGGCAACGCCGATCAACAGCAATGCCGATATGGGCAAATATGTCATCGGTGTCCCGCGCTCCTCGACGCAAGATACGCAGGTCACCAACAACGCCCCGTCCGGCACCGAGATCCGAAGATTCGACGATGACGCGGCCACGATACAGGCACTGCTCTCTGGCCAGGTCCAGGCCGTCGGTGCGAACTTGTTTTACCCGCAGCGTCTGAATGCCGCGAAACCGGAGCTCGGGTTCGAACCGAAGCTTCATTTCTCCGCTCTGTACAACGGCGCATGTACGCGCCTGGGAGACAAGGAGTGGAACGAGACGGTCAACAAGTTCATCGACCAGATCAAGTCGAACGGCAAGCTGGCCGCCTTCTACGCCAAATGGATGAAGGTGCCGGTCCCGGTTTTCCCCGACTCGGTCCCCGGCGTCCCTTTCACCGTTCAGTAGTCCCTGCGAGCGGCCGACGCGCGATCCGCGTTGGCCGCCGCCGACAGCGGAGGCCAGCATGCAGGACCAGATCCTGATCGTAATGAAGCGTGTGCAGAAGTGGTACGGCGGGTACCAAGCTCTCCGCGATGTCGATCTCACCGTGCGCAAGGGCGAGAAGATCGTGCTCTGCGGTCCGTCCGGTTCGGGCAAGTCGACGCTGATCCGCTGTATCAACCGCCTGGAGGCGATCCAGCAGGGCAGTATCGTGGTGAACGGTCATCGGCTGGACGACAGCATCAATGCGATCGATGTCGTACGTCAGGACGTCGGCATGGTTTTTCAGAGCTTCAACCTTTTTCCGCATATGACGGTGTTGCAGAACTGCATGCTCGCCCCCATTCGCGCGCGCCGCATCGGCAAGGCCGAGGCAGAGGCGACCGCGCGAAAATACCTGGAGCGGGTACGCATCGGTGACCAGGCCGACAAATATCCGGCTCAGCTTTCGGGCGGCCAGCAGCAACGTGTCGCGATCGCGCGTGCTCTCTGCATGCAGCCCAAGGTGATGCTGTTTGACGAGCCGACCTCGGCTCTCGATCCTGAAATGGTCAAGGAGGTGCTCGATACGATGATTGGCCTCGCCAACGACGGCATGACCATGATTTGCGTCACCCACGAGATGGGCTTTGCCCGCCAGGTTGCCGATCGTGTCATCTTCATGGCCGAAGGGCACATCATCGAGGAAGGCGCGCCCGACGCTTTCTTCCGCAATCCACAGCACACCCGCACCAGGCAGTTCCTCGGCGAGATACTTGCCCATCACTGAACGGAGTTCTTCCATGAGTCGTCTTGTCTACGTCCTCAACGGGCCAAATCTCAATTTGCTTGGCAAACGCCAGCCTCACATCTACGGTCACGAGACGCTTGCGGACGTGGAGCGGGATTGCCGGGCGCTGGCCGCGGAGCTCGGCCTGGAGATGCGCTTTTACCAATCGAACAGGGAATACGAGCTGATCGACTGGATCCACGAGGCGCGCGAGACGGCTGCCGGTATCGTGATGAATCCCGCGGCCTTCACCCATACCTCGGTCGCCATCCTGGATGCTTTGAACACGTTCGAGGGCACAGTGATCGAGGTGCACATTTCCAACGTGCACAAACGCGAGGAATTCCGCCACCACTCGTTTGTGTCCAAACGGGCTGATGGGGTCATCGCAGGCTTCGGTACTCAGGGCTATCTGCTCGGCTTGCGTCGTGTGGCCAAGCTGCTCGACGAGAAGAAGGGCTAGTATCGCGTGAGTGCACCCGCCCGCCCATCAGTGATGGGAGCGGGTCTCATCGGCGAGCGACACATCGAACACATTCTCGCGCGGCCGGAGCGGTGCAGCGGAAACCGGAGATCTCGTGTCGGTTTGATACTGGAAGGTGAAGCCGGCCTTGTTCAGACCCTTTGGCTGGTCCTCGTCACGGCGTTGCGGCGGCCCAGGGCCGCCGCAGCCGCATCGGGACGCCGCCGCCGGGCGGCGGGTCGTCGTCATCATCATCGAGCTTGCGCAGCGCGGCGAGAATGTCCGCGAGCCGGATCGGCTGATCCATGCCGGGAATCTCGCGCAGCGCTGGATGGGATTCGACCGCGTACATGTCCGAGGCCCAGGACGACAATATGATCCGCTTCTCCGCTGTCGAGAGCTTGCCATCCTCGAGGACGGCGCTTGGCGATGCATAATGCGCAGCGGGATGGAACAGCGCGCCGAGAGCGCCGGTGGTCGCATTGGCATTGGTCATCACTTGTCTCCCTCTACACTCCTTTCGAAGGGATGCCCGATCGGCGGATGGCGATCCGGTCGCCATCCGTCAGGGTGGTCGCTGTCGAACGCGTTCGACCGGCCTAAGCCGCTTTCTTCTGCTCGATCTGCGGTGACGCAGCACCCGCGATCTGGATCCGGCGCGGCTTCATGGCTTCCGGAATCTCGCGCAGCAGATCGATGACCAGGAGACCGTCCTGGAAAGCGGCCTGCTTGACCTGGACGTAGTCGGCGAGATTGAACACGCGGCGGAACGGACGCGCGGCGATACCCTGATAGAGATATTCACGCGTGGCGCTGTCCGGCTTCCGGCCCTCGATGGTGAGCGCGTTCTGTTCGGCGGTCACGCTGATGTCGTTGACGCCAAAGCCCGCCACGGCCAGCGTGATCCGGTATTGGTCTTCGCCGGAGCGCTCGATGTTGTAGGGGGGATAATTGTCCTCGCCCGCCTGGCGCAGCGTGCTGTCGACGAGGTCGGCCAGATGGTCGAAGCCGATGGTGGAGCGCCACAGCGGCGCGAAGTCAAAGGTGGTCCTCATACCAAGTCCTCCAAAGAGCAAGATGGATACGAAGGAGCGCCGTTAAGGAATCGGGAACGGATCCGAAGACCCCGGCACGGCGCCCGCGCCGGACCCGATCGGGCATCCGGCACACCGCTCTCGCGGCGAAAAACGACTTAGAGCGCCGCAAGGCCCTTGCAAGAGGGACGCGCAAAATTTTTTTCCGGCACCCCCAACGGTGTCAAGGAAGCGGCGAAAGAGGATCTTGACAGCAAAACAAGCCTGAATATTTTTTGCGCCGGAAGATGTTTCTTCCCGCACCGCAAATTCGAAAAGGACCGTGAAAGACCGTCAGGAGTGACGACGATGCTCGATCAGGATTTCGCCCGCATCCGCGCGCACCGCAACAACCTCTCTCGTTATCGACGCTTGCTGAAGACCGAGCTGTCGGACATTGAGCGCCAGTTTATCGAACGACGCCTCGCCGAGGAGCAGACCGCGCTCGAGGCTCTCGCCGCCGATGCCTTCCCGGCCGCATTCACCGTTCCGAACACGCCATCGGCGATCGCCACGACCGGAGCGGAACGATGAGTGACGTCCGCAACCTCCTCATCAGCGGCAGCGAGAAGGTGATCGGGCACTATCGCGTGTTGCTGGCCGGTGCCGGAAGCGAGAGCGAACGCGAGCTCTATCGCGCCCGGATCGAGCGCGAGCAGCGCCTGCTTGACGCCCTGCGGGGCGGCCTGCCGGATCGATCCGCGGCATGAACCAGCGGGCACCTGTCATTCCGGAAATTTGCTGGCGAGCGTGCGGCCTTCCTGCACCAGCATGGCCACGAACTCGGTGATCTTCGGCGGCCGGAACCGGGCCGCGGGATACACGGCATGGATCCCGCCGGTCGGCAGGCTCCAGGACGGCAGGACATGGACCAGCCGGCGGGACTTCAAATGCTCCGCGGCCAAATAGTCGGGCAGCACGCAGAGTCCGCCGCCGGCAAGCGCGGCGCCCAGCACCGCAGGCGTCGTATTGATCGAGATCGACTGCCGCATGCGGATCGTGCGGCTGTCGATATCGCGTCTGGTGAAGCGCCAGACCAGCGGCTCGTCGAGCGCGCCGTTGGCGATGAATGGCAGAGCCGCACGCTCGTCGGGCGTCTTGCTCCGGAACGCCGCCGCCACGTCCGGCGCGGCCACCAGCAATTGTCGAAACGATCCGATCCGCCTGGCCTGCTGACTTGAATCGTTCAGCCAGCCGACCCGGATCGACAGGTCGATCTGGTTGGCGAGGAGGTCCGTTCGCGTGTCCGACAGGATCAGCTCGACGCCGCAAGCGGGATATTTGCGCGCAAACTTTGCCGCCAGCGGCGCGATCATCGTTGCGCCATAGTCGTTCGGCGCGGCGATCCGCAGCATGCCCATCGGCTCGGCATTGGTCTGGGCGAGCTCGTCCACGGCATCTTCCGCCGTGCGCAGGATCATGACGCAGCGGGCATGCAGCAACCGGCCGGCTTCGGTCGGCTCGACCCTCCTGGTGGTCCGCAGCAGCAAAGCCGTTTTCAATTCTGCTTCGAGCCGTGCCACCTGCTGGCTGACGACGGTCTTGGTGATGCCGAGGCGCTCGGCAGCGCGCGTGAACGAGCCGGCATCGACCACGGCTGCGAAATAGGCGAGGCGGTTGAGATTGATCGCTTCCATGCGGTCGCCATTGTTAGCTAATAACAAACAATATGTACAATTATCTGATATTTATCAAATAATTATCGGCCGCTAGGTTCTCCGCATCGAACATTGGCGGCCCGAAAATCATGCAAATCACCTATCTCTTCGACCCTCTCTGCGGCTGGTGCTACGGCGCATCGCCGGTGCTGGAGCAGCTTGCCGCGCACGGCGATGTGACGCTGGTGCTGGCACCGACCGGCCTGTTTGCGGGCCCCGCGGCGCGGACCATGGACCAGCATTTTGCCGCCTATGCCTGGCAGAACGACCAGCGCATCGCACGGTTGACCGGCCAGCCGTTCAGTGAGGCCTATCGCACCGGCATTCTCGGAAATACCGGCAGCCTGTTCGACTCGGCGCCGGCGACCCTTGGCGTCGTCGCCGTGGGCCTGGTTGATCCGGCTCGTGAGCTCGAGGCGCTCAAGCTCTTGCAGCGCGCCCGCTATGTTGATGGCCGCGACAATTCCAACCTTCAAGTCGTCGCCGATTTGCTCGACGGCGCGCAACTGACCGATGCGGCGCGCCGCGTGCGGGCGCCTGACGATGCATTGATCGCGGCTTACCAGGCGCGGACCGCGGCCGCGCGCGCCGACATGACGCGATTTGGGGCCGGTGGCGTGCCGGCCCTGGTGGTCGGCGAGGGCGCCGGGCGGAGGCTGCTGGACGGCAGCATGCTGTTCGGGCGGTTCGATCTGCTGGCCGCACAACTCCGTGCCGCCTGATCATCCAAACCGACTTTCCCTGCAGAGTTCAATGGAGAAAGCGATGTTGTCGAGGAGACAGATCATGAAGACCAGCCTTGCCGCGGGGGCCGCCGCATTATTCGCGCCCGCCGACGTCGGCCATGCCGCGGAGGGCAAGCTGAGCTGGAAACATTTTCCCGCAGGCCCCAATGGATTTTTCCGTGCGCCCGTCCTGCTTTCCGGTCCGACCGAGGCGGTGCTGATCGACGGCGGCTTCTCCTATCCGGACGGACGCGCGCTCGTCGAGGCGATCAAGGCGAGCGGCAAGAAGCTCACCACCATCTATGTCAGCCAATCCGATCCGGACTATTATTTCAGCCTGAAGCCGGTGCGCGAGGCTTTCCCGACTGCCAAGGTGCTGGCGGCGTCCGCGACGCTCGCGGCCATCAAGGCGAATGTGGAGAAGAAGCTCGCCGTCTGGGGACCGCAGCTCAAGGAGAACGGTCCGCAGACGCTCGCCGATGTCGTTCTGCCGGACGCGTTCGATGGGGCTTCTCTTGCGGTTGACGGCGAGGCGATCGAAATCGTCAACGCCGAAGGTCTCGCCAACCGCCGCTATCTCTTCGTTCCGTCCTTGAATGCCGTGTTCGGCGGCGTGATGATCTTCTCCGGCGTGCATGTCTGGACCGCCGATACGCCGACCAAGGAGCAGCGCGCAGCCTGGGTCGCCAACCTCGACAAGATCGCGGCCCGCAAGCCGTCTCTCGTCGTGCCGGGCCACATGGCAGCGGGCGTCGCCGTCGATCTTTCCGCTGTCGATCACACCAGGAAATATCTGCTCGCGTTCGACGAAGAGCTGGCGAAGGCCGCTGACAGCGCTGCGCTGAAGGCTGCCATGGAAGCGCGCTTCCCGAATCTCGGCATGGGCGTCGCGCTCGATATCGGCTCGAAGGTCGCCAAGGGCGAGATGAAGTGGGGCTGAGGGGGAGAAGCTACGCCAACGCCGCCGACAATTTGCGCATCACCCGGTCGAGTACCGCCACTTCCTCGGCAGTCAGCGCCCCAAGCAGCTTCGTCTCCCGCGCCAGCGCGTAGGGCACGATCTTGCGATAAAGCGCGCGACCGGCTGGGGTCAGCGAGACGATCAGCTCGCGCCGATCGTCGGGATGGTGCTTGCGGCCGGCGATGCCGCGCGACTCCAGGCCCTGCACGGCGCGGCTGACCTGCATCTTGTCGAGCGTCGTCAGCGGGCCGATCTCCTTGGTCGCAATCTCCGGGCGCACGCCAAGAATGGCGAGCACGCGCCATTCCTGCCGTGTCAGCGCAAAACGTTCGGAATAGACCTCGGCAACCGCCAGCGACACCTGCTCGGCAAGGCGTGCCAGCCGGTACGGAAAATATCGCTGCAGGTCCAGCTCGACGCCGTCCTGCGCCGTGGCGGCTTTGGCCGCTTCGCCGCGCTCCACGCTTGAACGTCCCATCACGCGATTCCCGTCGCCCGACCCACTCGAAAAATTCTTCGGAGTGGATTGATCCAGATCAAATTCAGAAAATAGTAACATTTGATACTAATTTCGCAACCGCAGATCCAGGGAGCGAAACGCCATGAAAATCGAGAAGATCCATCACGTCGCCTATCGCTGCGTCGATGCCAAGGCGACTGTCGAATTCTACAAGACCGTCATGAACATGGATCTTCTCGGCGCCATTGCCGAGGATCGGGTGCCTTCGACCAAGGCGCCCGATCCCTACATGCACATCTTCCTCGATGCCGGGAACGGCAACATCCTCGCCTTCTTCGAGCTGCCGAACTCGCCGCCGATGGGCCGCGATCCCAACACGCCGGAGTGGACCCAGCACATCGCCTTTCAGGTCAAGGACCTCGCCGAGCTCGAAGAGGCCAAGGCGCGCGCGGAGGCCGCCGGCCTCGACGTCGTCGGCGTCACCGACCACACCATCTTCAAGTCGATCTATTTCCGAGACCCGAGCGGCCATCGCCTGGAGATCGCGGTCTGGACCGCGACGCCAGAGCAGATCGACCGCATGAAGTCGGTCGCGCACGAGATGGTCGAGGAATGGTCGCGCACCAAGCGCCCGCCGCGCCACACCGCCTGGATGCACGAGAAGGAATTCGCCGACGCGCATTGACCCCGGCACGCGCATCAGGAAGTGAACATGACGAGCTACATCTATCCGAAGTTCGGCTATCGGCGTTCCCAAGAGCAGGCCGAGGGGATCGTGAAGCGGCATCCGATCGTGGTGATCGGCGCAGGTCCCATCGGCCTGACCGCGGCGCTCGATTGCGCGGCGCGCGGCCAGCCGGTCGTGGTGCTCGACGACAACGACACCGTCTCGATCGGCTCGCGCGCGGTCTGCTACGCCAAGCGACCGCTCGAAATCTGGGACCGCCTCGACTGCGCGGCGCCCATGGTCGAGCGCGGCGTGAGCTGGAACGTCGGGAGGGTCTTCTTCCAGGACCAGCTGTCCTACCAGTTCGATCTGTTGCCCGAGGCCGACCACCAATGGCCGGCCATGATCAATCTGCAGCAATATCATCTGGAAGAGATGCTGGTTGCCAAATGCCGGGCCAATCCGCTGATCGAGCTGCGCTGGAGGCACCGGCTCCTCAGCCTCAAGCAGGCCGCCGACCACGCCACGCTGGCGGTGGAAACGCCCGACGGCATCTTCCCCATGGAGGCGCAATGGGTGATCGCCTGCGACGGGGCCAACTCCGACGTGCGCAAGATGGTGGGGGCCGAGTTCACTGGACAGTACTTCCAGGACCGCTTCCTGATCGCCGACGTCGCCATGAAGGCGGATTTCCCGACCGAGCGCTGGTTCTGGTTCGATCCGCCGTTCCACCGCGGCCAGTCCGTGCTGCTGCACCGGCAGGCGGACAAGATCTGGCGCATCGACTTCCAGCTCGGTTGGGAAGCTGATCCCGATGAGGAAAAGAGGCCCGAGCGGGTGATACCGCGCATTCGTGCCATGCTCGGCGAGGACACCGAGTTCGTGCTCGAATGGGTCTCGATCTATCAGTTCGCCTGCCGGCGCATCGACAATTTCCGCCAGGGCCGGGTGTTGTTCGCCGGCGATGCCGCGCACCAGGTCTCGCCGTTCGGCGCGCGCGGTGCCAATACCGGCGTCCAGGACATCGACAATCTCGCCTGGAAGCTCGCGATGGTGCTGCGCGGCGAGGCGTCGGAAGCACTGCTCGACAGCTATCACGAGGAGCGCGCCTATGCCGCCGACGACAACATCCTGAACTCGACGCGCGCCACCGACTTCATCACGCCGAAGACGAAAGCGAGCCGCTATTTCCGTGACGCGGTGCTGGAGCTGGCCCGCCATCACGCCTTTGCGCGACCTCTGGTCAACAGCGGCCGTCTCTCGACGCCGACGCCCTATGTGATGTCGGCGCTCAATACCCCCGATGACGACGCGATGATGGGCGGCGTGCGGCCCGGCACCAATGCGGCCGATGCGCCGATCACGGTGGATGGCAAGCCCGCCTGGTTCCTCCATTGTCTCGGCGATGGCTTCACGGTCGTGGCCTTCGGCAAGGAGACCGACAAGACCGAGATCGCGGTGGGTCCCCTCAAAGCGAAACTCATTGTCGTCGGCCGCGACATCGCCGATCCCTCCGGCCTGCTTGCCGAGCGCTACGGCGCTTCGGCCGGGACCACCTACCTGTTCCGGCCCGATCAATACGTCGCGGCACGCTGGACCGGATTCGACGAGGCTGAGATCGCGGATGCGATGTTGCGGGCCTCCGGGCACGACACCGCCGGACGGAAGGAGCTGGCAGCATGACGCTCAATTTGTCACCCAACATCGCCGATCCCGACGACTTCTACGCCGAGCTGATCGACGGCCAGCGAGATCTCGACGAGGAACAGGCGCTGCGGATGAACGCACGGCTGATCCTGTTGCTCGCCAATCACATCGGCGACCGCAAGGTGCTCACGGAGGCGATCGGCTGCGCCCGCACCGGCGGCGGCGTCGAAAAGCCGTAGGGCCAAGCTGGAGCAAAAGCCGCTTTTTGATTTGGCTCAACGTAAACTCGGTGAAGTTCGACACCTTGTAGGCCCACCCCAAGGATTGGAGGAAGCGCCATGCCAGGTCGAACCATTGCTGCAGCGTTGCTGCTCGCCACTTTGGGCCAGCCGGCTTTGGCTCAATCGCCAGCGGACCATCAGAGCCACCATCCCGGACAGGAGCAGGCGCCGGCCTCGCCGCAGTCGAGCTCTCCTGCAAACCCATCCGCCGAGCGGCAGAGCCCGATGCGCGGTGGAGATATGATGGGAATGATGGGGCGCGGAATGATGGGACAGGGAATGAAGGGGCATGGTGCGACAGGCAGTGACGCCATGGGGCCGCCGGTCGCCTTTCGCATCATCTTCGCGCTGATGGATGCCGATGGCGACGGAACCGTCTCGTTGCCCGAGTTTCAGGACGCGCACGAACGAATTTTCAAGGCCATGGATCGCGACAAGGACGGGAAGCTCACTCCGGACGAGATGATGGCGTTCATGCACGGGAACAAGAGCGCCGTCCCGCAGCAATAGCGAGTGGAAACCGAAGGGCGGGCGCGCCAAGCCATGTCGTTTGATCGGGTCCTGCGATGGGCTCTGGTTGCGATCGCAATCGCAGGATTGATCGCAGGTATTCTCGCGCGAGCCGCGGGCCGGCCTGATGTAGCAGACTTCGCCTGGGCGCTCGGTACGGCGCCCGTGATTGCGGGATTGGCGGTCTCGATCGTCAAGGATCTCTTGAGCGGCCGCGTCGGCGTGGACGCGATCGCGCTGCTGTCGATGAGCGCGGCGTTGGCGCTCGGACAGCCGCTCGCAGGCGCTGTGGTCGCGCTGATGTATTCCGGCGGCAACGTGCTGGAGGAGATCGCGGTCGCACGGGCGGAGCATGATCTGCGATCCCTGGTTGATCGGGCACCGCGGCAGGTCCATCGCAAATCCGGCGAGCGGATCGAGGATGCTCCGGTTGAGGACGTCGCGGTCGGCGAGGAGCTTCTGGTTAAGGCCGGCGAAATCGTGCCGGTCGACGGTGTGGTTGCGTCGGCCTCTGCCACCATCGACGAGTCCGCTGTGACTGGCGAGCCGATTCCGGCGGAGAAGACACGCGGAAGTGCCGTTCTCTCTGGTTCTCTGAATGCGGGTGAGGCCTTCCAATTGACCGTGACGGCGATGGCCAGCGAGAGTACTTACGCGGGCATCGTGCGTATGGTGACTGCGGCGCAGACTGCGAGAGCTCCCTTTGTGCGGTTGGCCGACCGCTATGCGCTGATCTTCCTGCCGGTCACACTCGTCATCGCCTTTGTGGCATGGCACATCTCCGGCGACTTGACCCGCAGCCTTGCCGTGCTGGTGGCGGCGACGCCTTGCCCCCTGATTCTGGCCGCACCCGTCGCCTTCATCGCGGGGGTGGCACAAGCGGCCCGCCGCGGCATCCTGGCCAAGGGCGGAAGGGCGCTGGAGGCGCTGGCCCGCGCGCACACCGTGCTATTCGACAAGACCGGTACCCTGACGGTGGGCGGGGCGCGGCTGCTGTCCGTAGAGGTCGCGCCGGGCGAGGATCCGGATGAGGTCCTCAGGCTCGGAGCGTCGCTCGAGCAAGCGTCGCATCATGTGCTTGCGAAGGCCGTCGTCGCTGCGGCGCTCGCCCAGGGGCTCGAGCTGAGGCCGCCGGAACATGTCAAAGAGATCATGGGATCCGGCCTCAGCGGCCAGATCGACGGGCGCAACGTTGTGGCGGGCTCGCGGGAAATGCTTCTCTCGCATGCCGATCTGTCGCCATGGGAGTTGCGAGCGATACGACGTGCCTCGTGGCGCTCGGCGCTGATCGTCTTTGTCGCGGTGGACGGCCGTCTGATCGGCGCGCTGCTGCTGGCCGACGAATTGCGGGCCGACACGCCACGCGCGATCCGGCTGCTGCGCGATGCCGGCATCGCGCGGATGGTGATGGTCACGGGTGATCGCGCCGCGGCGGCGCAGGCCATCGGAGCTGCGCTCGATCTCGATGCCGTGCTGGCCGACCGCGTTCCCGCAGATAAGGTCGAAGCGGTGCGTAGCGAACAGCGGCTGCATCCGACCATCATGGTCGGCGACGGTATCAATGACGCCCCGGCGCTGGCCGTGGCTGACACCGGGATCGCGCTCGGCGCGCGTGGTGCAAGCGCCTCCTCCGAGGCGGCAGATGTGGTGATCCTCACGGACCGGCTGGATCGGGTCGGCGAAGCGATCATCATCGCGCAGCGGGCGCGACGCATCGCCCTGCAGAGCATCTTCGTCGGTATGGGATTGTCATTGGTAGCCATGGTCGCTGCCACTGTTGGCTGGCTCGATCCCGTGCCCGCTGCCATCGTCCAGGAGGTGATCGATGTTGCCGTCATTCTGAACGCGCTGCGAGCGCTCAATCCGCCTCTCGTCAGGAGTGGTCCGCGCCTCACCGCAGAGCAGGGGCTGACGTTGCATCACGATCATCAGGCCCTGCTCAGGGATCTCGACCGCTTGCGCCAGATCGTCGATGCGCTCGACGACGCGGTGCCCGAAGCCGTCGCTGCCTTGATTGGCGAGGCCCATCGACTGGTCCAGAGCAGCGTCGTGATGCACGAACGCGAGGATGAAGACAGCGTCTATCCGAAGCTCACGCAGGTTCTGCGCGACCGCCACGGACTCTCCGCCATGAGCCGTGCGCATCGCGAGATACTGCATCTCGCGCGGCTGCTCGCCCGGATCGCGGAGGATCTGCCGTCAGAGAAGATCGACCGCTACCTCATTCGCGATGCCCAGCGCGTGATCGAGGCGATCGAGACGCTGGTGCGCATGCACACGGCCCAGGAGGAGGACATCTACGAGGCCGTGGCGGCATAGGAGGCAGCGGCAATCGACCTCAATGCTGCAGCGGTTGCCAGCCGGCGTGGTCAAAATACTTGCCGTATTGAGCGAGCGCCCGCACGATCTTCATGGCCCCCTGATCGCGGCTGGTCCCGGTCTTCATCGTCGCCGCGCCATCGATGATCTGCTCGAGGACGAGGTGAAGCTGCTGATCGGCCTGCTCGGGCAGCTTGCAGTTTCCGACCACGTCATCGACTTGCGCCTGGATTCGCGTCGCCAAAGCCTCGTATTGCGCAGGCGTAAACACGTTGCTGTGAATGGGTGCCAGCGATTGCCTCATCGCGAGTCTGATGTCGTCCATGCCGCGGCGCAAGACATCATCAGTCGGCCACTTCTTGCCGTGGTCGAGCTCCGGCCGGGCGGTCGTGGTTGGTCCTTCATGGCAGTGGGGTCCGGCGGCGAGAGCAGGCTGCCCCAGCATGAAACAGAGCGCGAGAACTGCCATCAGGAGTGACTTGGTTGAGATGATCACGGGATTCCTCCGAAGAGCTTCTTTGCCTTCAAGTGGGAGATTGCGACATCCAGGAGTTTGCGCTGGAGCAAAGTCGTGGACGGAATGAGCTGCGGCCCCGCGACGCAGGATGCGTCGAGCCAGCCATCAGGCAGTCGTCAGGCGCCTGCTTAGATGAGCCCGTGCAGCTCATCACGAGCAGGCTTGAGTCAGCTCAATGCAACGCAGCTCATCGGTGGCCAGAGTGCGCCAAAATGCCCGTTTGAGCTTTTGCATGCCGTCCTTCCCTCACGATGTTACGGCGCACCTTGAGGCTCTCGTCTTGCTGCGGCTGGTCCTGGCGATCGGTTGAATGAGCATGGCGATGATCCTTGCGCCGCGGTCCGGCGGGTTTCGGGGAAGCGCTCAGACGAGACCTCAGCGCGCACGGTTTCCCTGTCGAGAAGCGTTTCATCAGGAACTGTTCGCGATGCGATGATGAAAGTCGCGCGTGCATCCCGCTTCCCAACTTGCCCTGGCAGCCAGTCCCTGTAATCTGCGGAAAACAACAGGGAAGGAATCGATGGGAGGTGTTCTGGAGGGCGTGCGCGTGCTCGATTTCGGGCGCTATATCGCAGGGCCCTATTGCGCGACATTGCTGGCCGAATTCGGCGCCGAGGTCATTCGCGTGGAGAAGCGCGAGGGCAGCGAGGATCGGTACGTCGCGCCGGTCGGCGAAGGCGGCGAGGGCGCGTTGTTCCTCCAGGTCAACCGCAACAAGAAGTGCATCACGCTCGATCCGATGAAGCCGGAAGGGCAGGAGGTGATGCGCCGCCTGGTTGCGACCGCGGACGTCGTCGTCGCCAACCTGCCGCCGCAGACCCTGCGCGCGATGAAGCTCGACTACGAGTCCTTGAAGGCGATCAAGCCCGACATCATCCTGACGACCGCAACCGCGTTCGGCGGGCCGGGCCCCTGGTCCGACCGCGTCGGCTTCGACGGCGTCGGGCAGGTGATGTCGGGATCGGTCTACATGACCGGCACCGGCGATCCGCCGTACCGGGCCGCGGTGAACTGGGTCGATTTCGGCACCGCGCTGCATTGCGCGTTCGGCACGCTCGCCGCGCTGATCGAGCGCGGCAAATCCGGGCGCGGGCAGATCGTCGAGGGCGCGCTGCTCGCAACCGCGCTGTCCTTCACCAACGCGACGCTGATCGAGCAGGCCGTCATCAACGTCAATCGCGTGCCGACGGGCAATCTCGGCCAGACCGCAGCGCCCGCCGACATCTACCGCACCCGGGACGGCTGGGTGCTGTGCCAGGTCACGGGGCATCCGCTGTTCAAGCGCTGGGCGAGGCTGATGGGCGAGGAGGAGCTGTGGTTGAACGATGCCCGCTTTGCCGACGACATCAGCCGCGGCAATAACGGCGCTGTCATCAGCGAGCGGATGGCGCGCTGGTGCGCCGAGCGCACCACGCAGGAAGCGGTCGATGCGCTGGGCCAGGCCATGATCCCGACCGGGCCCGTCCTCTCACCGCAACAGGCGCTGGATCACCCGCACATCCGCGCCGCCGGCTTCATGCAGGACGTCGATTATCCCGGCCTGCCGAAGCCCGCCCCGGTGACGCGTGCCGCCGTCCGGCTGTCGGAAACGCCGGGCGAGATCGCGAGCCGCCCGCCGACGCTCGGCGAGCATACGGATCGCGTTCTCGCCGAGCTCGGCTATGACGCGGCCGCGATCGCGGCGCTTCGGCAAAGCGGTGTCATCTAGAGCAGTTGCTTCAACGCCTTGGCGTCCGCGGGTGCCGCGCTCTTCTGGTCGTTGTCGAAATAGACATAGACGTCGCAGCCCTGCCGCTTCCACGACTTGATGCGCTTCGCCCATTGCGCCAGCGCCGCCCTGGTATAGTGCCCGTGATAGCGCCCGCCCGGCCCGTGCCCGCGCACATAGACGAAATCCGCCGTGCGCTTCCATGGCGCGGGCGCATCGTGATGGTCGGACAGGCAAAGCGACATGTTCTCGTCGGCCAGCATTTTGAGGATGCGCGGCTGATACCAGCTCGGATGCCGGAATTCGAAGCTGTAACGCCGTTTCCGTGACAACAGCTTGAAGAAGGAGGCGAGGCGGTCCGCATCCGCCTGGAATTGCGGCGGCAGCTGGAACAGGATCGGGCCGGCCTTGCCGCCGAGCCGTGAGATGCGGTCCTCCAGCAGCTCGAGGCTGTTGACCGAGCGCTCCGACAGGCGCTTCCAGTGCGTGATGAATTTCGACGCCTTCCAGGCGAAGACGAAATCGCGGCCGGTCTGCTCGCGCCAGCCTTTCACCGCTTCAGGCGTCGGCGTGCGGTAGAACACGCCGTTCAGCTCCGTCGTGTCGAACTGTCCGGCGTAGTAGCTAAGCTGTTGCTTCAACGTCACGCCTTCAGGGAAGAACGGGCCGCGCCAGGAGTCGTAATGCCAGCCCGAAGTTCCGACCAGAACGCGCGCCATGGTTTCCGTGCCCTCCGTTGCCTTTGCCGGAAAGGAACGTCCAGGCAGCCGATACGTTGCTGGTGAACCCGCCAACGCAAGGACCGGAACCGATGTACGCGCTGTTCGAAGGCAACAAGCAGATCGGCGATCCCTTTCCGACCGAGAAAGAGGTGTGGGAAGCCGCCTTGATCGAGGGCCTCGTGACCGACGTTCCGGTCGCGGACGAGGAGGGCGGCCGGCTTCTCCCTGCCGGATATCACGTGGCGCCCGTCGAGGAGACGTTCGCGCCGCGGTCGGATTGGAAGCTGCCGCGCGAGATCTCGTGACCTAGTTCGACGCCAGCGCCGTCTTGGCGACTTCCGCCATCCAGCCGGAGGCGACGGGCAGGATCGCGTCGTTGAAATCGTAGCACGGGCCGTGCAGCTCGGCGCCGTCGCGCAATTCGCCATTGCCGATCCAGACGAAGGCGCCCGGCCGCTGCTGGAGATAGTGGGCAAAATCCTCGCCGGCCATGCTGGGCGCGAGGTCGCGCCGCACCTCGGCCTGCACCTTCTCGGCAGCGATGCGCGCAAGCGCGGCCTCATCAGGCGTGTTGATCACGACGCCGACGCCCATCACGATCTCGGGTGTCACCTTGACGCCAAAGCTGGTCGCGATGCCGGCGCAGGTCCGTTCGATGCCGTCGAGGATGACGTGCTTGACCGCCTCGCGATGGTACCGCAGCGTGCCGCGGATGGTGACGCGTCCGGCGATCTGGTTCGGCGCGGTGCCGCCCTCGATGGTGCAGAGCGACAGCACGGCGGTGTCGAGCGGATCGACGCCGCGCGAGACGACCGATTGCAGCGCCACGATCAGATGGCCCGCCGCCATCACCGGATCGCGCGTCAGGTGCGGCATGCCGGCGTGGCCGGCATGGCCCTCGATGGTGATGGTGATGCGTCCGCCGGAGGCCATGACGACGCCGTCATGCACGGCGATGGTGCCGGCGGCAAGGCCCGGCCAATTATGAAAGCCGAACACGCGTTCCATCGGAAAGCGGTCGAACAGCCCGGCCGCGACCATCGCGCGCGAGCCGCCGAAACCTTCCTCCGCCGGCTGGAAGATGAAATCGACCGTGCCGCTCCAGCTGCTGTCAGCGGCGAGCAGCGCAGCGGCGCCGAGCAGCGAGGCGGTGTGCCCGTCGTGGCCGCAGGCATGCATCACGCCTGATGTCCTGGAGGCGTAGGCAAGCCCGGTATCTTCGGTGATCGGCAGTGCATCCATGTCGGCGCGCAAGCCGACGCGGCTGCGCGCATGCCCGCGCGTCAAGGTCGCGACGATGCCGTGGCCGCCGATGCCCGCCTCGAAGGGAATCCCGAGCTCGATGAGCTTGTCCTGCACGAAGGCGGCGGTCTCCTTCTCCTGGAGCGACAGCTCCGGGTGCGCGTGGAGGTGCCGGCGCCACGCGGTCAGTTTCTGGTGCAGCTCGGGTGTCAAGGAGGGGATCTTTCGCAAAAGTGTTGGTTGCCGCCACCATAGCGGATTATCCGTGGCCCGCATCAAGCGCGTTGGAATGCCTCGCGTGCAGCAACGCGCTTCGTCGGCGTGAGATCAGGTTCGACGGTGCCGCGGGGAAAGGTGCGCCCCCTCTCCCGCTTGCGGGGGAGGGTCGGGGTGGGGGTGCCTCCGCGGTGGGATTCCCGACGAGGAGAAAGCCCTCGCCCGCGCCCTTCGGCGCGACCTCTCCCGCAAGCGGGAGAGGTTAGGACACCGAGTCTAAGGCGCCAGCTTCGCCAGCCCCGACCAGTCGAAGCTGATGCCGTGCCCGGGCCGGTCCGGCGCCAGCGCCTTGCCCTCCTGCAGCACCAGCGGGTGCTCGATGTACTTGTCGAGCCCGAAGCCGTGCGCCTCCAGATAGGATCGGTTCGGGCAGGCCGCGAGCAGGTGCACGGTGATGTCGTGCGCGCCGTGGCTTGTGACGGGCAGGTTGAACGCTTCCGCCAGCCGCGCGATCTTCATGAAGGCGGAAACGCCGCCGCAATTGGTGACGTCAGGCTCGGGATAGGACACCGCGCCACTGGCGATGTAGCTCTTGAACTCCCACAGCGAGCGCAAATTCTCGCCCGCCGCGATCGGCACGCCGCCGGCCTGCATGATGCGCGCGTGGCCGGCGACGTCGTCGGGGATGATCGGCTCCTCGAGCCAGGTGAGGTCGTAGGGAACGAAGGCGCGCGCCGCGCGGATCGCCTCTTCGACCGTCCATTTCATGTTGGCGTCCACCATCAGCGGAAAACCGTCGCCGAGGTGCTGTCGCATCGCGGAGACCTTCGCGACGTCGGATTTGAGATCGGGCCGGCCGACCTTCATCTTGATGGCGCGAAAGCCCTTGGCGAGATTGCCGTCGGTCTGCCTGAGCAGCGCCTCCACGGAGAGATCGAGGTCGATGCCGCCGGCATAGCACGGCACGCGCGCGTCGAACCCGCCGAGCAATTGGTACAGCGGCAGCTTGGCGCGCCGCGCCTTCAAATCCCACAGCGCGATGTCGAGCGCGGAGAGCGCCAGCACCACGGGCCCGCCACGGCCGCCATAATGCAGCGCCCACCAGACGTGATGCCAGATCGCCTCGTTGTCGTCGGCCTCGCGTCCCTCGACGAGCGGAGGGATCTCGCGCTTGAGGATGTCGGCGACGGCGCCGCCGTTACGGCCCACGGTGTAGGTGTAGCCGACGCCCTCGGCGCCGTCGGCATCACGGATGCGGCAGGTGATCAGCTCGAACGCCGCGATCTCGCCATGGGTGGAGTCGGACAGCGTGACGGGGAGGGGGATCCGGTAGAGCCCGGTCTCGATATTTGCGATGTGCGGCATGTGGCCTCCCTTCTTGTTTTTGTTTCGTAGGGTGGGTTAGCCGAGCAAATGCGCAAAGCGCATGTGCTCGGCGTAACCCACCACTTCTGCTTCCACGGAGACGAACAGTGGTGGGTTATGCCTTCGGCTAACCCACCCTACAGACGGAAACTCACCGCATCGTCGCAAGCTGCACGGCCAGCGCACACGCACGGTCGTATTCGTCGAGATTGATCCATTCGTCGATGGTGTGCGCCTCGTTCTGGCCGGCGCCAAAGGTTACCGTCGGAATGCCGTGGCGGACCATCCAGTTGGCATCCAGGCCGCCATTGGCGGTGCGGACGTTCGGCGTGCCGCCGACCGCGGATACGGCCTCGACCGCGCGCTTGATGACGGGCTGGCTGTCCTTCATGCGGAACGGATAATAGTCGGTCTCGGCCTTGAACTTGACCTTGCCGGACTTGCCTTGCGCGTTCGTCACCTTCTTGGCCGCCTTCTCGAACGCGGCCTTGTAGGCCTTGGTGATCTCCTTGAAGAACTTTCCGTCGTGGCTGCGGCTTTCGCCGCGGACATGCACGTAGTCGGTGACGACATTGGTGGCATCGCCCGCGGGGCGGCCCTCGCCGCCGGTGACGGGGCCGACATTGCTGGTGCCTTGCCGCTTGCCCTTCACCACCTTGCCGAACCAGCCGCCGGCCTTCACCTCGGCAAGCGCGAGCGCCATGATCATGGTCGAGGAGATGCCGCGCTCGGGCGCGACGCCGGCATGCGAGGCGCGCCCCATGATCTCGACGGTCCAGCGGTCGGCGCCGACCGCGCCGATCACGACGTTGGAGGCCGAGCCGCCGTCATAATTGAAAGCCATCACCGGCGAGCCGAGCTCGTCCAGCTTGACGTGACGCGCGCCGTAGAGCCCGCTCTCCTCGCGCACGCAGAACAACAGCGTGATCGGCGGATGGTCGAGCTTGTGCTTCTCGAGCTCGGCCGCCAGCGTCACCAGCACGCCACAGCCGCAGCGATTGTCGCCGCCGAGCGCAGTCTTGGCGGAGTTGACGATCTTGCGGCCCGATTTCTTCGGCTTGGCCCCAGCACACAGCGGCACGGTGTCCATATGGGTCATGAACATGATGCGCGGCTGGTTGTGCAGCGCGCCGCGGCCGGGCAGGTCGACGATCAGGTTGCCGGTCTCGGTCGGCACCGGAATGCGGGTGTTGGCATCGTCGAGCCGGATGGCCTTCGCCGCCACGCCGCTGTCCTTCAGCGCGGCGGTGATCTCACGCCCGATCGCCGCCTCCTGTCCGGTCACGCCCTCGACGGCGAGGAAGCGCATGAGGCGGTCGGTGGCGGCTTTGGTGTCGACAGGCATGAGTTCATTCCCTTGATGCGCGATGCTTGTCAGCATCCCTTGCAGCGCGCCGTTGTGCAAGGCGGGCTCGACGCATGAGGGACGGCGCTGCGTTGCCATGCGCGCATGGTCCCGCAGATGGCGTCGCGTC
This sequence comes from Bradyrhizobium sp. WSM2793, assembly GCF_000379585.1. Classification (NCBI taxonomy): domain Bacteria; kingdom Pseudomonadati; phylum Pseudomonadota; class Alphaproteobacteria; order Hyphomicrobiales; family Nitrobacteraceae; genus Bradyrhizobium; species Bradyrhizobium sp. WSM2793. The sequence goes on from NZ_KB902824.1 coordinate 104,033, forward strand.
GCGCGAACACAATGTGTCCGGATGTTGCTGTCAGGTGACAGCGTCGGCTGCGATTCGCTTCTAACTTAAGGGGGTTTCGTGGCGCCGCGGCGCGCCGATATTTGCCGAAATGCTGGGGACGACGATGCGGATCGCGGCCATTGCCGGAAGTGCCTTATTGTTCGGTGTCGTGGCGGCAAATGCCGCGGATATGGCGGTCAAGGCGAGACCCGTGCCGGTCGCTGCGCAGATCTTCAACTGGACCGGCTTCTATGTCGGCGCCAATGTCGGCGGCGCCTGGACTCCCGGCACCGGTGACAGCGATTTCGGACCGCTGTTTCCCGCTTTCGGCGTGCCGCCCCCGGTCGCACCCGTGCTGACGATTGTTCCCGAACAGAGGGGCATTATTCCCGGCGACGGCCGCCACAGCGGTGTCATCGGCGGCGGCCAGATCGGATACAATTGGCAGGTCCAGCAGTTCGTGCTCGGCGTGGAAGCCGACGCGGTCGGCACCGGCTTGAACGGAAGCAGCGGCAGCGCTTCGCGTACCTTCGGCGCCCCGACATTTGCGCCGCCGGTGACGCAGACAGTGACGGTCGATTTCGGTCATATCGACTGGATGGCCACCTTCCGCGGCCGCGCCGGCGTCACGGTGGACCGGGCGCTGTTCTACGTCACCGGCGGCGCCGCCGTTGCCGAGATCGGCGGTTCCAGGACCACCGTTGTCAACGGCCCGGGTATCGGCATTCCGGCGGGAACGTTCACGGCAACGAACGGCTCGACCACGCGCTGGGGCTGGACCGTCGGCGGAGGCATCGAGTGGGCGTTCACCCCGAACTGGAGCCTGGCTGGCGAATATCGCTACACCGACTTCGGCCGCCGCAGCGTCGCCTTCACCGTTCCTGATGGGTTCGGCGGCGTTTTCGCGACGGGGACGTCAAGCTCGCGGCTGACCGTCGAGCAAGCGACCCTCAGGGTCAATTATCGCTTCGGCGGGCCGGTGGTCGCCAGGTACTGAGCTTGGTCGCGGGGATGCTCTGAGAGCGTGCAAGGATGGGGTTGAGCGAAGCGCTCAGCCGGTCCCGCGAAGTGGCAGCGTGTAGGCCAGGAAGACCAGCACGCCGATTGCCAGCATTGCTGCCATGAACAGCAGCACCGCCGGCAATCCCGCGAGTGCTGCTACCGCGCCGGTCACCGACTGCACCAAGGCGGCGCCGAGGAAGAAGGCGAGGTTCACGGCCGCCAGCGCTTTGCCGGTAGTCTGCGCGTCGACCAGCTGCCGCGACATGCCGAATAGCAGCGGCTGGGCGGAGGTCGCAAGGCCGATCAGCACAAACAGAACGAGGTCGTATTGCGGCGGCATCACGGGCACGCCGAACAGAACGGACACGGGGTAATGCGGCGCCCCGAGCGCCATCAGCGCCAGCAGCACCGCCCCGGCCATATGCGAGCCTGCCACCAGCGCGCGGCGGCGGCCGAGCCTGCGATCGATCATGCCGATGCACAGGGGCCCCGCGATCATCGCCAGGGTGAATGCGCCAAGCTGATTGCCGGCCTCAACCCGCGACAAGCCCTTGACGTCCATCAGCCACGGTCCGCCCCACAGGCCGCGCAGCACCAGCGAGGTTGCCAGCGACACCAGCGCGAGCGCAATCAGCCCGCGCAACGGACGTGAGAGGCCGAGCCTGAGCACCTCGATCATCTGCGACAACGGCGAGGTATCGTCCTTGTGCTCGGCCGGCTGCTGCGGCACCAGCGCGAACACGGCGAGCGCGACTGCAACGCCGCCAGCCGCGGATATCCAGAACCCGGCGCGCCAGCCGTAAGCGTCAACCACGAAGGCGAGCGGGCTCGACGACAGCAGCATGCCGATATTGCCGATCGACAGGATCGCGCCCGACCACAGCCCGAAGCGGCCCGCCGACAATTGCTTGGCCGCCAGCGTCATCGGGCACATCAGCATGCCGGACGTGGCAACGCCCAGCATGAACTGCCCGACCGCAAAGCTCGCAGCCCCCGTGGCAAAGCCCGACGCCACCGCGCCGAATACGGTCCCCGCGAGCAGGCTCAGCGACACCGGCCGCACGCCAAACCGGTCCATCGCCGCCCCGACCGGGATCTGCGCTGCGGCAAAGGCGAAAGGATAGATCGAGGTGAGGCTGGCGAGGGCTTGCGGCTCGATGTGGAAATCCGCGGCCATGAGGTCGAGGCTGACGGCGGGAATAGTGCGCAACAAGGTCGAGAGCATATGGCCGCAGGCGAGCGCGAGAAGTGCAAAGATCAGCGTGCGGGTGGCGGTGCCCGCGTCGTCGGTGGTGGCCATGAGCGTCCCGTCCCGGAAGGTTTGGATGGGCGTACATGATGACGAGGCGGGCGCCAATGGCGGCAGCGCGACCCCCTCATTCCGGATTGTGGCGTCTCGGGATCAGCGCGCGGAAGGACGAGATACAGGCAGCCGGCGGTTCGCATCGTCAGTGATGGGCAAGATGGAGCCGAACTGATTTCGCCAGTTGCCGACCCAAGCGATGTCAGTTGCCATGCCGGCCCTCCTACGCTCGCGCACTCGGCATCGCGCGCAGCCGGCGCAACCTGCTCAGCTCCTTCGTTGCGTCCTTCATCAGGCCGTCAGCGGCCTCGCGTTCCTGGCCGACGACGACGCCCGATGCGAAAGCCTGGGCGCGGCGGTGTGCAGGTGGCGCCGTCAGCGCCGCCTCCGTTGCCAGCTCGCGGTGCGCCATGAAGTCGTTCAGCGATCCGAGCGCGGATTGAATCTGCTTCAGGCGGTCGGACAGGGCTGCAAGCTCCTTGCGGTCGCGATCTGCGTAGAGGCTTTCGAAGAAATCAACGGCGTAGCGGATCTTCTTGATCTTGATCCGCAGCTTGTGGCGCCGCATCGGATCCAGATCGTGCAGGCGCTTGCCCTCCTTTCGCGCCTTCCTGATGCGCCGGTCGAGCAACGCCGCGGCGTAAGCGGCGATCGAACGGTCATCATCGCCGTGAGGCCGTCCGCTTCCGATCCACTCGATCACGTCGATCAGCAGGCGGCGGTAAGGCGCCGACATGACCGCATCGCGCGCCCGCTCGAATGCCGCCACCCGTTGCCGGGAGAACCTCTTGCGGATCGCGCGGGCGCCGCGTCGCGGCACGTCCCGTTCGGTGATCGGCCGGATGCTCTCATTCAGGAATACGTCGATTTCACGCGCCGGCGCCAGCTCGCTCGTGAGCCATTTCAGCTCGGCCTTGATCCGCGCGGTGCTGGCCCGCGGAAGGATATCAGCGAACAGCGAGATGGCCGCACGCAGACGCCGCAAGCCGACCCGCATCTGATGAACCCCTTCGGCGTCCATCTCACGCACCGGATCGGCGTTCGCGGTGACCTGATGCAACGTCGAATGTGCGATGACGCGGAACGCCTCGCGCGGTGAGAGTCCGTCCTCCAGCGCGATCGGCTCGGCGTGCTGTGCGCCGCCGCCGCTGCCGGCGACGAGCAGGTAGCCGCGCTCGGATTTCGAACGCAGATCGAGCTCCGCCCCGGTTTTGCGTTCGAGATCGCGGGCAAGGCGGAACAGGTCCGCGACATGCCCGGACTTCAGTTCCAGCTCCAACTCGGCGACGGGCCGCGACCGGTGACCGGCGCTGATGCGGCCACGGTCGACCGCCAGTTCGATCTGGCTCTTCCGGACGCGTCGCGCCTGCGCCAGTCGATGAATGTCGGTCTGGAAGACCGGCTTCAGCTTGCGAGGAAGCTTTCGCGTCGCAAGATCCCGGAGCGGCGTGTGTCCCGTCTTATTCAGGTCGGGACGTGCACCGGAAACCTCGTGCTCCCATTCGCCCCGCTTCACGCCATCCGTGCCGCCGGCTTTCACGGTCTGCACGTAGCGCCCCTCGATCTTGCGGACGCGCAGCGTCAGGCCATGGCGCCTGAGCTTGTGCTTGGTCGTATCGTAGTAGGTCGACACGAGCGACTGCTCGGACTGGTCGCCGCGCCGCCCACTCAAACCGCCCGTCCGCAACACTGACGACAATTTTCGCGGCGCAACGCGGAATTTAAGTTCCGTTTCGGAGGCCATGGCGAATTCTTTCGTTTGCTGAATTCAAAGCGGTGCCGGCTCGGGAAGTTCCGGGCCCGCCAGCTTTTCGACCCGCACGCCGCTGCGGGAGCCGCAAAGGCACGGAAACTTCACGCGATTGAAGGCAACGCCATGAACTGAAGCGGCGCCCTGGGCCGAACCAACGCAATCGCGATCCTCGTCACCGTTCGCGCGTACGGACCAGGCCGGAAGCCAGAGATTGTTCCCGGGAAAACGTGGTATCCTGCGGAACAGGGAGAACCCCGATCTGCGGTTGGCGGCGGCCATGTCTTCGTCCGAGAGTCCGAGTAAAACGACCAGTGAGGCGGCCCGCCGCGAGCGGAGAAGAAGCAATTCCTTACTGTTGGTCCTCGCCGTTGGATTTCTCATTTTTGCCGCCGCAGCGGGCGCGCTCTATTATGCGTTGCGGCCGGACGTCCTCCGGATCGCCGTTGGACCACCCGGCAGCGATGACGACAAAGTCATTCAGGCGATGGCCGATGCCTTCGCGAGCGAAAGCCGCACTGTCAGGCTGCTTCCCGTCAAAACCGACGGGGCGGTGGAGTCTCTCGCCCTGCTTGGGGCAGGCAAGGCCGACCTTGCCGTCGGCCGCGGCGATCTGGACATGCCCGCCGAGGCACAGACCGTCGCCGTCGTGCGCAAGAACTTCGTCGTGCTGTGGACTCCGTCTGGAGCCGCCGGCAAGAGCTCGAAAAGAAAGCCCTTGCCGAGAATCAAGGAGGTCGCCGATCTCGCAGGGCGCCGTGTCGGCGTGATCGGCCGGACCCCGGCAAATGCCGCATTGCTACGCGTCATCCTGAGCGCCTCCGGAGTGGAGGCGGACAAGGTCGTCGTGACACACTTCGGCACGGACCAGACCGAGGAGCTGGCACGCGATCTGACCATCGATGCCTTCATGGCGGTCGGGCCGCTCGACAGCAAAATCACGTCCGATGCCGTGGCTGCAACGGCGCGCCTGCGCGGCGAGCCGAGATTTCTCGCCATCGAGACATCGGAAGCGATCGCCCTGAAGCATCCGCGGTATGAATCGGAGGAAATTCCGCCCAGCGTCTTCAAGCCGGATCCGGCCTGGCCGGGTGACAAGGTCGAAACCGTCAGCGTCAGCCACCTCATCGTCGGGAGAAAGTCCCTGCCTGAAACGACAGTCGCCGCCTTTTTCCGCCAGCTCTTTGCCGTTCGCCAGGCGATTGCAAGACAGGTCCCGGGTGCTGCGCATATTACCAAGCCTGATGTCGACAAGGACACGGAGCTGCCGGTGCATCGGGGAGCGGCGGCTGTCATCGACGGCAACGAACGTACCTTCCTCGACCGATACGGCGATTACTTCTGGTTCGGGCTGCTGCTTCTTTCCGGGATCGGCTCGGCCGCCGCCTGGTTGCGTCGCTATTTGAATCGCGACGAAAGAGAGGAAACCAACGACCATCGCAAGAGAATCCTGGCCATGGTGTCCAGCGCGCGAACCGCGGGATCGAGCCAGGAGCTTCTGGTTCTGCAGCGCGAGGCCGACGCCATCATAGCTGAAACGCTCGAATGCTACGACGACGGCGCTATCGAAGAGGAGGAACTCGCAGCATTCGGTCTGGTGCTCGGCCTGTTGAGCAGCGCCATCGCGGAGAGACGAGCCGCGCTGCAGCGTGCCAACTTCGAAACCGTTCGAGGCGCGGCGAGCGCGCCGCGAGGATGAGGCGCCCTCTGAAGCTGCCGCTGTCGATCTCTGCGACGCATCGGCCCGCAAATGCCAACGGATCGAGGGGCGGAGCGGCCTGGATCAACTTCTGCTTGTGTGCATGGGCTTCCGGCGCAGTCGAAGTTCTCCGCCCCGACTACACATCCTTCTGTCGATCGTGACGCTCTCGTCGCCGTTTCGCTTATTCCATCATTCGGTGCCGGCGCTGTTCGGGAAGAATCGGAACAAAACGGACATCATCGCTCTTACTCTAGCAAGGAGACCTGCTCATGCTGTGCTCAAGGCCGCCACGGGTCATTCGCACGACGCTTGATCTTGCGGACGCAAAGCAGGTCAAGTCCGTTCGAAGGCGCCTCAAGATCTCCGATGCCGATCTGATCAGGATCGTCGAAAAGATCGGCAACTCTCTGACGGCCATAGAGAAGGAAGTTCAGCTCGAAAAGCTCGAACCGGCGGAGCAGTGCAGCGCCAAGAGTGGCCTCACGTTCCCCGGATAGATTCAGTCATTCCATAGAAAAGGAGAACTGCAATGAACGGCCTGATTTACCTCGTAGGACTCATTGTCGTGATCGCGGCCATTCTGTCATTCTTTGGCTTGCGTTGACCGCTCTCTTTTCTACTAGCCGACGCGCCACCTGTCTGGGTGAATTATTTGGCAACTTCGCGTGCATCAAATGGATGATTTGCACCAGGTGAATACCATCATCGCCACGACCATTTGCGCGTTCTTCAAGGGACATCCCGACGCGCAGATCGGGACCGAAGAGGCCAAGCTGCTGGCGAAGCAGATTGCCCAGGCGCTGGATGAGGCAGGGCTGCAGATTTCCCCAGTCGATCCGACAAGCGCGCCGCGCTAGCTTTTCGGCCGGCAACCGGTGATGTGCGGGGTGAACGCCTCGCGCAATTGTCGACGGCAAGGACGGGCGCCCAAGGACGGGCGGCAATGGCACCAACGGGACCCGCTTCCTCGTGCTTCAGGTCCGTTCGAACGTATCGACGTTCGTTGTCACGGCGCGCCACCAGTTCACTGGTTTGAGCTTCGCCGGGTCGCCCTCTCTGGACGCGCTCAGCGCTTGGTCTGCGATCACGAACCAGGCGGTCTCCATCTTTCTGTGACGCAGCAATCCGGTATAGGAGACGGCGCGGTCGCCCGTCACAGACGAGCCCACTGCGACAAAGGCGATGCAATTGCCTTTATGAAATCCGGTGATGGGCACTGCTTGGCCGTAGAAGCCGCTGTCGTCGAGCGCGGTCTCGAAATTCCCCTCGATGCGGCCGTTCGCATCATCGGTGATGCGTAAGATGGAGCCGAATTGATTTCGCCAATCGCCGACCCAGGTCATGTCGGTTCTCCTACGCTCGTCGATTTGGCTCGGCGCGCAGCCGGGCGGCCTGTGCAGTTCCTTTGCGACACAGTCCGATTGCGGTTGGCTGCGGCCTACGTACGGCTCGGGACGCCGGCATTCCAAGGCGCGACGGCCTGCTTCAGCCGGAGATCGCGCCTGCGTGCTGTCCGCCTGCTCGCGAAATTCCGTGCAGCGCCTTCGCCGCACCGTCGCCGGGCCTGCACCCGGCGATATCGCCGAGTGCGATGATGCCGACCAGCCGCTTGTCTCGATTGAGCACCGGCAGGCGCCGCACCTGAATGTCGGCCATGTTACGGGTGACCTCTTCGATGTCCTGGTCCTCGTAGCAGTATTTGACGTCTGTGGTCATGACGTTCCGCACTGGCGCGTCCGGCCCCAGGCCCATCGCGACCCCTCGCGTTGCGATATCGCGGTCCGAGATCATACCGACAAGGTGATCATATTCAGCCACGGGCAGCAGGCCGACATTGAGCGCCGCCATCGCCTCGGCTGCGTCCTTGATGGTGTCCTGTGGGGTGCAAAGCTGCACGTCGGGAGTCATGACATCGCTGACTCTCATGGAAATCTCCATCGCTGATAGGCCGCCAACAAAATGCGCCGGCGGTCGTTCCTCAGGAACAGGTCGCAAATGGCGACGAGTTCCCGAAGTCATGATGCAGGGCAATGATTGTCCATTGACGGCAGGCTTTTGGACTAAGCGGTTTGATCCCTCCGATCGTCTGACGCCATCTCCTCCAGCAGCTTTCCCGCCTCATCGAGCAGTTCCCGGATCGCCCTTCGCTCCGCGATCCGCTCCTGTGTGAAGGCGCCATGCTTGTGCGCATTGCGGTTGCCCCAAGGCGCGCCAGATCCTGGGGCGCCGCCGTGCATACGGCAGCGGAGCCCGCCGCGCATGGCCGGCGCGCGGCAGGGGAGGCCGCCGCGTGTGTCGGCGCCGCAGCGCGGGCTCGCCGCCATCGCGCGCGTGTTGCGGATGTGACCGGCCCTCATGCGGTGGTGCCTCGCAACGCCTCGGTCCGGTCGCGTTCGCCGGCGTCGCGGAGCGGGGCCAGCCCTGCCTCTGTCGCGGTGCCCGGCTCGGCAGCGATCAGATGTGCCTGTTGCGTGACATTCCCCACGATCGCGCTGCCGCCGTCCTGCACCGACAGATTCTGCACCGTGATCGGACGTTCACCGTTGCCGCGATGGCGGTTGAGGGCCTCCATCTGGGCTGCGAAAGTGCGAGCCAGCCGGGTCAATGTGCGTGCGACGCCTTCCTGCTGCGGGATGCCTTCGGCGAAGGCGAGGCGGCAGGCAAAGCGCATGGTCGCGACGTGGACGGACACCATCTGCGCCGTCAGCATGGTTTCGAGGGAATCCCGCGGGGCGATGCTTTTCATCATCGAGATCATGAAGGCGAGATTGTCCTCATCGGGCTTCTGCAGGATCACGCTGGCTTTCATCAATTGCTTGAGGATGCCATGCAGAGCGTCCTGATCGACGGCACCGAGCGCCTCGCCCAGCAAGTGCTCGCCGGTCTCCGCGTCGGGGTGCTGAATTGCGATCCGTTGTCCGGTGAGCTTGACCCGCGGGGCGGGCCTGCTGCCGTACCTGACGACTGGCGTCGTGCTGTTGCGTGTCATGGCTGTTGTCATGTCGATGTCTCCCTTGAGCCCACGGCACGCGCGAGCAGGCCTCTCCGGTGCGAGAAGACCTCTCAGTTGCCGTGCGGCGGTTGCGTATTCAAATGTCGATGCTGGGCTTGTTCGCGATCGAAGCGAGGCCCACATGGCTGTGGAGGCCGATTGCTCACGCGGATCGCGATGATGGCATTATGCCCCTGTTTTGCCCGACGAGTCAAAATCGATTTCGCAACATCCGAAAGTTCTGCCTGGCGTAAGTCCTTGTTCGGACAGGGGCCGTCTACTGTGCATGGGGTTGTTTTCGCATTTTTTGTTTGCAAGCGATGCAACACGTGCCGTGGGGCGGAATGCCGGCGACCAAACGCGATTGCGAAATCCGGGATGGCCGCTATTCATGATCTTCACATGCGTCGCACCAACAAGCCTGCACAAGCGGCGCTGCTGATGTCTGGGGAGAGAACCAATGCAACGAACCGCCCGCCTGCTCGCCGTCGTCGCCGGATTGTGTGCGTCTGTACTGTCGACGGAGGCCATGGCGCAGAAATATCCGGTGCGGCCGGTCAAGGTCATGGTCGGCTTCAGCGCCGGCGGGCCGGTCGACGTCGTCGCGCGCATCGTCGGCGATCGCTTGGGCAACAAGCTCGGGCAGCCCTTCGTGGTTGAGAACCGCGCCGGCGCCAACGGCATGATCGCGGCCGAAGGCGTCGCCCATGCGGAAGGCGACGGCTACACCATGCTCGCCTGCAACTCGTCCACCATCACGCTCAACAAGACGCTATTCAAGGATATCCGCTACGATCCGGAAAAGGACTTCGCGCCGCTGACCACCGTCGTGTCGGCGCCGCTGGTGCTGGTGGTCAATCCGGAGAATCCAAAGACGGCTAATATCAAGACCGTCGCCGATCTCGTCGCCGCGGCGAAGGCGGCACCCGGCGCGCTGGCCTACGGTTCGGGCGGCAACGGCAACCTTGCCCATCTCGCCATGGAGCTGCTGAGCCAGAAGGCCGGCATCAAGCTGATCCACGTGCCTTATCGCGGCGGTTCGGCCGCCGAGGTCGGCATCCTCGCCCAGGAGGTGCTGGCGGTGTTCGATCCGCTCTCCGCCGTGCCGCTGGTCAAGGCCGGCAAGCTGCGCGCGCTCGCGGTGTCGTCGGCCGAGCGGCTGCCGGCGTTGCCCGATGTGCCGACCGTCGCGGAAGCAGGCTATCCCGGTTTCGACATCTCGTTCTGGGTCGGCTTCTTCATGCCGAAGCCGACGCCGGCGCCGATCCTGGAGACGCTGCACCGGGAAATCGTCGCGGCCGCCAAGGATCCGGCGGTCGCGGAGAAGCTCGGCTCGCAGGGGGTCGTCAGCGTGCTGACCCCGGCCGAGTACGCCGCGAAGATCGCGAAGGAGACGAAGGAGCTCGCCGAGGTCGTCGCTGCCGCGGACATCAAGGCGGAGTAGGGAGCGCACCTGCTTCCATCGCTATTCACCGCCGGCCAGCTGCGCCAGCCGATCGAGCAGCGGGCGTTGTCCTGCGTTGATCTTCTCTTGAGCCTCCTCGAGCGTGAACCATTCGGCACGGTCGACTTCCGGGAAGACTTGCCGTTTGCCGCTGCGCGGCGGCCATTCCATCTCGAACGTGTTGCTGCGGATGCTGCGCACGTCGATATCGAGCTCGGCGGCGAACGCCGTGACGACCTTGCCGCCGCGCTGCTTGACCTCGCCAAGCGCGCTCAGCGGCACGGACAGCTCGAATCCCAGCTCCTCGGAAAATTCCCGTCGCGCGGCGGCCTCCGCATCGTCTTCGTCCGCATATTCGCCCTTGGGGATCGACCACGCGCCGAGATCCTTGTTGCGCCAGAACGGCCCGCCGGGATGAACGAGGAGGATCTCGATCGCCCGGCGTTTGCGATAGGCAATGATCCCCGCACTCTTCGATGGCATCGCAGGTTCCGTGCAGAAGCGGTCCGCTTTGTCTCGGGAAAAAGTGGAACCGGCCGTTTTAGCGCAGGTTAGTAGCCAACGTTCATTTGATAAAAGGGAGTGAACCATGATCCGCCTGTTGGCAACCACCGCATTAGGGCTGGTGCTGGCGAACGCCGCCTTCGCGCAATCGCCCACCAAGTCCGAGCAGACGCCGCAATCCCAATCCAATTCCACGGCGCCGTCCACCACCGCACCGTCTGGTGCGGCCGGCCCGCAGCAGACCACATCGCATCCGCAGCAATCACCGTCGACAGGAAGCTCGGCACAGACGACGCAGAGCACCGCGCCATCCTCCGGGGCCGCCAATTCCGGCACATCCAACAATGCTGCGAACAGCACGGACACTTCGCGGCCGCAGAGCGGCACGGCAAGCTCGAACACGACCGGTAATCAGCCCGCCACCCAGCAGGGCGCCAACCCGCCGCCGGCAAACACGAACCAGGCGCAGGATCGGTCCAATCCGCCACCGGCCAATAGCAATCAGGCGCAGCAGGCGCCCGCTGCATCCGGGACCAACCAGGCTCAGCAGGCGCCGACGGCGCCAGCCGGCAATCAGGCGCAGGGCGAGCGGTCCGGAACCAACTCTCAGGCGGCCGCGCAGACCAACGTCAATCTGAACCGCCAGCAGGAGACGAAGATCAGCACCTCGATCTCGCATCTGAACGTCCGGCCGCTGACCAGCGTCAATTTCTCGCTGAATGTCGGCACGGTCGTTCCGCGCGACGTGCACCTCTCGACTCTTCCGCCTGATGTCGTCGAGATCGTGCCGCAATATCGCGGCTACAGCTTCGCGCTGGTGAAGGATGAGATCGTCGTGGTCGATCCGGCGACCTACAAGATCGTGACGGTGCTGCCGTATTCGGGGAAATCCACGGCAACGACGACGTCGACCACCCGCGAGCGTAGCGCAAGCAAGTTCTCTGACCGCGATCGCGATGCGATCCGCAAGCATGCGAAAGCGCGTCCCGAGAGCCGGAGCGAACGGCAGACCACCGGAAGCACCGCACGCACCGAGATCCATGTCGGCGATCGCGTCCCTGATAGCGTCGAGGTCGAGGAATTTCCGAGCACGGTTTATCGGGATGCGCCCGACCTGCGGGAGTACCGCTACATCCATCGCGATACCCGGACTTATGTCATCGAGCCTCGCGAACGACGCGTGATCGAGGAGATCGACTAGTTCTCAGCCGTCGGAAGCCGCCCATCGGGCGGCTTCTCGATTTGTGCGTCAGATCGCCGAACGTTCGCGTGCCGCGATGCGGATGGCGCGAGCCTTGGTGCCCTTCGCCGCGCGCGCTGCAATCATGCTCCTCGCCTTGCCACGGGCCGAGGCGTTCTTGTGGAGCAGGGATACGAACCGCTTGCGCGTCCGGTTTGTCGACAGGCGCGCCGCAAGCTGTTCGGCCTTGCGAATGATGGTCGCGACCGAGGGTGTCAGGTTGACCGGAACCCAGGCGATATCCTTCGCCTTGGAGAGGCTGCCGATGCCCTCGCATGGCGCCTCGCGCGGCAAGTCGATCCTGATCGCGAGCGCCTCGGACCGCTCGGTCCAGTCCTCAGCCTTGGTACCGGTGATGATGCGGACATAGTCGCGCGTCTCACGCGGCAGCTCGCTCTCCTTGGCGAGCCACTTCTGAACGCGGCCGGGACCGGCATTATACGCAGCCGCGGCGAGGCCGAGATTGCCGAAATCGTCGCGAAGCTTGCGCAGGAATTTTGCCGATGCGGGAAGCGCCTTCATGGGATCGAAGGGATCGTCGAGCCCGACTTCGGCGGCCGTCCCGGGCATGAACTGCGCCACGCCCTGGGCGCCGGCCTGGCTCACCTCGTTGGACTTGAAGCGGCTTTCCTGCCAGAGCAGGCGGGCAAAGAATGGCACGGGAATGCCGCTGGCCTCGGCGGCCTCGCGCAGCGCGTGGCAAAATCGCTCGGTCGGGGAAACCGGCGCCTGTAGGGCTGGCTCGTCCGCCCGGGGCGGCTCGATCACCTGCTCATAGGCGGCACGCGCGTTGGCGAGCTCGATGGCCTGCACACTTGCGAGGAAGAGCTCGACCACCGGAACAAGTGGGGAGGCCCGATTGTTCTGAATAACGGCGCGGTCGAAAGTTGATGTTTGCCGGGACGCCGACGGATCGAGGTCGCACATCAGAATCATGAACGCGGCGCAAGCCGCGATGACAAATCGCATTTGCGGAGACAACCTCGAACTGTGGGATGAACGGCCAGCGGTGCGCCGGCGATAAGAAGTTCTTAACCGTCTGATTGCGGCAAAGCTGCGGTCTCGTTGGTTCCTTCGGTGTTACTACGGTGTTCCCGAACAGAAACTCCCCGCGGTTTTGCGGATCATTATTTTTGGAATGGGACGAGCGATCATGAGGCGGTGGCTGCTTGGCGCGGTGATGTCGATGTGGTTCGTCTGCCCGGTGCTCGCGGGCCATCTCGATGCGAAAGCGGTGAACGAGGCCGCGCGTCCGGAAAAGCAGCCGGCCGCGGACAAGGTGGACGCGCCGGTGACGAAGCTGCAGATTCTGCTCGATCGTGCGCAGTTCTCTCCTGGCCAGATCGACGGCAAGTTCGGCGAGAACGCGCAGAAGGCGATGAAGGCGTTCGCCGAGCAGAACGGAATGGCCTTCGACAAGGTCGTTGCCCCTGAACTCTGGGACAAGCTGACCGCAGCGAGTGAGGGGCCTGTCGTTGTCGACTATAAGATCACCGACGCGGACGTGAAGGGGCCGTTCCTCAAGAAGCTACCGGCCAAGCTCGATGACATGAAGTCGCTGGAGGCGCTGAGCTACACCAGCCCGCTCGAAGGGCTCGCGGAAAAATTTCACATGAGCGGAGAGCTGTTGAAGGCGCTCAATCCGGGCAAGTCATTCGACAAGGCTGGCGAGGCGATTGCCGTGGCCAACGTGCCGGCGCGGCGGGAGCTGCCGCGCATCGCTCGGATCGAGATCGACAAGACGCGCGCGACGCTGAAGGCTTACGAGGGCTCTGGTCGTCTGGTCGCGTTCTACCCGGCATCAATCGGCAGTCCGGATCGCCCGACGCCGACGGGGACGCTGAAGGTCACCGGCACCAACGAGCAGCCGACCTATCACTACAATCCGGAGTACAAGTTCAAGAGTGTGAAATCCAAAAGACCCTTCGACATCAAGCCGGGTCCCAACAATCCGGTGGGATCGTACTGGATCGGCCTGTCGGCACAGGGCTATGGCATCCACGGGACGGCGGAGCCCGACCGGGTCAGCAAGTCGGCGTCACACGGCTGCATCAGGCTGACCAATTGGGACGCCCGCACGCTCGGCGAAAACACCAGGCGCGGTACGCCCGTCGTCTTCCTCGATGCGCCGACGGAATCTTCCTCGAAGCAGAAGGGCAAGACGGCCGGCAAGCGCGCCGCGAATTAGTCCTTGCTAGTCCTTTGGGAAATCCTTGCGCATCGCCATCTCGGCGGCATCGCCCGGCGACAGCACGGTCTGATCGAAGGCCGCTTGCGGCTTCGTCATGATGTCGTAGAGCGAGATGCCCTTGATCGGCTTGCCCATGAGCTCGCGGACGCAGTCGGCGAGCGTGCCGTTGTAGACGAGATAAGGCGGACCTCGGTCCTTCTGCCTCTCGCCCTTCAGCGACGGCCACTTCTTCAGTTCGGCCGGCGCGTCATAGGCGATCGGCGATCCCTCTTTGAACATGCGTTTGGCCCCGGTGGCTTGGATTGCAGGGAATCCTAGAGCCGCCGGGTAAACACGCGTTGAAGAATTAGTTCAAATCAGCCGGCAATGAAGGCGAGCAGGGTGCCGTTGGCCTTGGCCGGCGGCACACAGATCGTCGGCCCGCTGCGCACCGCTGCCGAACCCAGGGCCTTCTCGGTCGCTGCCAGGTCGCCGCTGGCGAGCACCAGCGCCGCGCCGCCGCGCTCGGAAAGGCCCGCGAGCGGAACGCCCGGATAGCGTTTGGCGAGTTGGTCCAGCGTCAGATAGACGAAGTCGGCACGATCGCCGCCGGAGGGCACCGTGACCGCGCCGTCGGCCTCGGCGGTCGGTTCGCGGTCAATCAGCCGGCCGAGATGCGCGGCGTCCTTTGCCGGCTCCGGCGTTGCGATCAGCGTCTGCCTGATCCGCTTTGCCGCGTTGGCGTGCCTCATCAATTCGGGAATCCACACGGTCTCGCGCGTCTTGTGCTTGCAGGCGAAGATGCGCACCCCGCCCGGCGCTTCCGCGGTCGGCCACATGAAGGTGCGGAATTTGGCCGCCGAGACGGTGCCATCAGGCAGCGTCACCGGCCGCTCGAAATCGGTCGGGCCGATCGGCGCCAGGCCTCGCGCGCGGATCTCCTCGGCACCGGCGGCGGAATCGACCGCGGTGAAAGCGATGCGCTCGATGCCTTCGCCGCGCTTGTCGAGGAAGGCGCGCGCCGGTGCGTTGTGCTCGGTCGCGACGAGCACGCCGAGCAGCTCCATATAATCGGGGTCGAACATGATGGTGTAATTGCCGGTGCCCATATGCGCGCTGTGGGTGCCGCGCGGCGACACGGTGAAGCCGAGCTGCCGATAATTCTCGGCGGCCTTGTCGAGGTCCTGAACCATGACCACAGCGTGGTCGATACCGATGACGTTCTTGAGGGCCACTGTTCTTTCCCCGCGCATGCAAATGACTTTGGGCCGCGTCGGCGGCCGCTGGTCCTGTCTACGCCGGATAGGCGGTCAAGTCATTTTCAATTCAGTGGGAGATGCGGAATTTCATTCCGCGAAATGATCGCCGCGCGGGCAGCATCAGCGGGCCTGCTCGAGATAGGCGGCGAGGATCGCGCGCTCCTCGCCGGTCATTTCGGTGATGTTGCCGGGCGGCATCGCGCTCGACCAGGCCGCGACGCGGCCGATCAGACGGATGTTGCGATGGATGTGCTCGGGCGCATCGAGCAGGATGCCCTTCGGTGCGGTCACGATGCCGGCCCAGACCGGCTCAGCCGCGTGACACATGCTGCAGCGGGACATCACGATCTCCTCGACAGCGGCAAGGGTCGGCTGTGTCGGCAGCGCGCCGGACTTGACCTCGCGCGGTCCGGCGGCGGAGAGGAAGAGGATCGCAATCACGCCGATTGCCGCGACGCCCCACACCCACCATGGCGATTTCCGCCCCGCGTGGCGCTCGTTGAAGAAGTGGCGGATCACCGGCCCCAGCGCCAGGATGATGGCGACGATGATCCAGTTGAAGCGCGTGGCATAGAGCAGGGGATAGTGGTTGCTGATCATCAGCACGACCACGGGCAGCGTCAGGTAGTTGTTGTGGACCGAGCGCTCCTTGCTGGCCTTGCCGAGCTTCGGATCCGGCGCCTGTCCCGCGATCAGGCTGGCCACGATCTTCTTCTGGTTGGGGATGATCAGCGCAAAGACATTGGCCACCATGATGGTGCCGATGATGGCGCCGATCTGGTTGAAGGCGCCGCGGCCGCTCAGCACATGGGTGAAGGCATAGGTCAGCGCGACCAGGAACAGATAGCCGCCGATGGCGAAGGGCAGCTCGCGCTGGGCAAGGCCGGTACGGCAGGCGGCTTCATAGAGCAGCCACGCCAGAGCCAGGCTCGCGAGGCTGAACAGGCCGGCCTGGAACGGCGTGAGATCGAGGATCGACTTGTCGACCAGGAACAGATCGGCCTCGAGATAATACACCACCACCATCAGTGCGAAGCCGGACAGCCAGGTGGTGTAGGCCTCCCATTTGAACCAGGTCAGCTCGTCCGGCATTTGGTTGGGAGCCACCAGATATTTCATGATCCGGTAGAAGCCGCCGCCATGGACCTGCCAGGCTTCGCCCTGGACGCCGTCGGGCAGGTCACTCGTTCGGTTGCCCTTGGGCCTGAGGCTGAGGTCGAGGGCGATGAAATAGAAGGAACTGCCGATCCAGGCGATCGCCGCCACCACGTGAAGCCAGCGCAGCAGCAGGCTCGCCCATTCCGATATGATGGATCCCCACATGATCATCCCGTCGATTGCGACAGCGATGCCGCAGCTTTGATGACCGCAACCCCCGCCCATACAATGTGTCGCACCTATCCGCGGTGTTTTCCAGTACGATGGGCGCAGCTGATGCACATCGTGCGGGCATCAGCTGACGTGGGATGCGGCAGAGCTTCGACCTGCCGCGGTGGTATCGATGGTCGAGATTGCAGGCCGGGAGGACAATTTGAAGAGCAGAATTTTGTCCGTCGCGATATTCGCGGGGCTACTGATTGCTACCGGTGCGCAGGCCGAGCCGGTGTTGCAGGGCAAGGACGCTTATGGCGATTGGCGGGCCGACAAGCCCGGCACGGTCAGGCTGATCCGGCCGCGGGATCTGGTCAGGCCCGGCGCCACGCGGTCGGTTGCGAGCTCGTCGCGCGTGGTGCCGCGCCCGGCCGAGGCTGCGCTTCAGGTGCCGGCGGGCTTCAAGATCGAACTGTTCGCCGAAGGACTGCGCGCGCCACGCATCATCAGGGTTGCGCCGAATGGCGACGTCTTCGTCGCGGAGACGCGGGCCGGCACCATCCGTGTGTTGCGGGCCGGGGAGGGCAACAAGCTCGCGACCAACGAGGTGTTTGCCAGCGGCCTGAGGCAGCCGTTCGGCATCGCCTTCTTCCCGAACGGGGACAATCCGCAATGGGTCTATGTCGCCAACACCGATAGCGTCGTCCGCTTTCCCTATCAGGCCGGCGATCTCAAGGCGCGCGGCAAGGCCGAGACGATCGTGCCGAGCCTGCCGCATGACGGCGGTCATTCCACCCGCGACATCGTCTTCACGCCCGACAACAAGCGCATGCTGGTCTCCGTCGGTTCGCTCAGCAACGTTGCGGAAGGCATGGGCACGCCCCCGGGCGGGATGGAGGCGTGGGCGAAAACGCAACCGCTCGGCGCAGCCTGGGCCAGTGAGACCGAACGCGCGGCGGTGCTGGCTTTCAATCCCGATGGCAAGGAGCGGAAGATCCACGCCACCGGCATCCGCAATTGCGTCGGCCTTGCGATCCAGCCGCAGACCGGTCTGCCCTGGTGCTCGACCAACGAGCGCGATGGCCTTGGCGACGATCTCGTGCCCGACTACGTGACCAGCGTGAAG
The DNA here is from genome assembly GCF_000379585.1 of Bradyrhizobium sp. WSM2793. NCBI lineage: Bacteria > Pseudomonadati > Pseudomonadota > Alphaproteobacteria > Hyphomicrobiales > Nitrobacteraceae > Bradyrhizobium > Bradyrhizobium sp. WSM2793. The sequence goes on from NZ_KB902824.1 coordinate 121,836, forward strand.
GAAGGCGCGTTCTACGGCTGGCCCTGGTTCTATATCGGCGCCAACGAAGACCCACGCCACGCCGGTGCGCGGCCGGATATCAAGGACAAGGTGACGGTCCCCGATCTGCTGGTGCAGCCGCACTCGGCCTCGCTCGGCATGATTTTCTATCAGGGCACGCAGTTTCCGCCCGAGTATCAGAGCGACGCGTTCGCCGCGGAGCACGGCTCCTGGAACCGGTCGAAGCGCACCGGCTACAAGGTGATCCGCATCCGGATCAAGGACGGCAAGCCGACGGGTGAGTACGAGGATTTCGTCACGGGTTTTGTCGTCAGCGACATGGAAGTGTGGGGGCGGCCGGTGGGAGTCGCGGTGGCGAAGGACGGATCGCTGCTGATCTCGGAGGATGGCAACGGCACGATCTGGCGGGTGACGCACGCGCCGCAGTGACGGTGCATCCTCTCCCCTTGCGGGAGAGGGTGGCGCACCGCACCGGCAGCTTCTACCCCCGTCTCACGCTGGCCCCACCATCCACCGGCAGCGTCACGCCCGTAATGAAGTTTGCCTCATCCGACGCCAAAAACAGCGCAGCGTTCGCGACGTCCCATCCGGTGCCCATTTTCTTGCGCAGCGGCACCTTGCTGTCGCGTTCGGCCTCGACCTCGGCGCGGGTCTTGTGCCATTCGCGGGCGCGGGTGTCGACGGCCATCGGCGTGTTCATCAGGCCGGGCAGGATGACGTTGGCGCGGATGCCGTATTCGGCGTTCTGGTAGGCGAGCTGTTCGGTGAAGGCGATCATCGCCGACTTCGTCGCCTTGTAGGCGACGTAAGGATAATTCGTGATCGCCGCCATCGAGGAGATGTTGATGATGGCGCCGCTTCCTTGCGCGCGCATGATCGGGATCACTTCTTTTGCCGCCAGAATGCAGCTTTTCAGATTGATGGCGACGACGCGGTCGAACGCTTCCTCGGTCAGTTGCAGCAGCTCGGCATCGCCGCCGGACAGGCTGACGCCGACATTGTTGTGCAGCACGTCGATCCGGCCCCAGCGCGACTGGGCGTCCTTGACCATCGCCTTGATGTCGGCCGACTTCGTGACGTCGGCCTTGAAGGCCGCGGCGGTGCCATGTTTCGCGGTGATCATCGCCACCGTTTCCTGCGCCGATTCCAGATGATGATCGACGCACAAGACCTTTGCGCCCTCGCGCGCGAAGGTCAGCGCGGTGGCGCGGCCATTGCCCATGCCTTCGCCGGGGCTTTGCCCGGCTCCGACGACGATGGCGACCTTGTCCTTCAAGCGCATCTCGGTTCACTCCCTGATCCCGTATTTCTCATTATTTTCGTGCAGATTAGCAATCGTCCCGACCTGGGAGAAGGGCGCGGCTTCTGCGTTCATGTCATTGACATCGCATGGAATTGCATGTTGCGCGGGCCCAACGCGCATGGCTGGCCCTTGCGGTTCAGGAACCGTTCTGAGGTCGCCGCGTTTGTTGCGGAGCCTTTCCCGCGCTAGGCTCTGTCCCGGGGCTTCCCAACCGCCAGTGGCTTGCCGATGAATCTGCTCGACCCACAAGGGCCCGTGGCTGCGGCCAACAGCACCATTCTGGTCGATTCCGTCTTCATCATGCTCGTGATCGTGGTGCCGACCATTTTCGCGATTCTCGGCTTTGCGTTCTGGTTTCGCGCCTCGAATCCAAAAGCGCGCTACCAGCCTGACTTCGTCTATTCCGGCCGGGTCGAGATGGTGGTGTGGGCGATCCCTGCGCTCACCGTCATCCTGCTCGGCGGCGTCGCCTGGATCGGCTCGCATCAACTCGATCCCGCAGCACCGGTGCCGGGGACCGGAAGCCCGGTGCGGATCCAAGCGGTTTCGCTCGACTGGAAATGGCTGTTCATCTATCCGGACCAGCGCATCGCCACCGTCAACACGCTGACCGTGCCGGCCGGCGCCGAGCTGAACTTTCAGCTGACGTCGTCGAGCGTGATGAACACGTTCTTCATCCCGCAGCTCGGCAGCATGATCTACACCATGAACGGCATGGTGACGAAGCTGAACCTGCGCGCCGACAACGAAGGCAAGCTGCAGGGGTTGTCCGCGCATTTCTCCGGCGACGGCTTTCCCGACATGATGTTCGACGTCAACGTGGTCTCCCCGCTCGCCTTTCCTGAATGGGTGACGACCACGGCGAAGACCGATGCCGTGCTGAATGAGGACAGCTACAAGAAGCTGATGCAGCAGGGCGTCGAGAAGGGCAGGCCAATCTATCGCCTGGAAGATCCCCGCCTGTTCGACCTGATCGCGACCCAGCACATTCCGCCGGGACCGGGGCCGGAGCTGCTCTCCGATGCAGGCCGTCCGCACAGTGGAGGCCATGATGCTCGGTAAGCTCGATTGGTCGGCCATTCCGTTCGATCAGCCCATCCCGCTGGTCGCGGGTGCAGTGGTGCTGGTCGCGATCTTGGGCGTGCTGACCTGGGTCGTGGTGAAAGGGCATCTGCCCTATCTCTGGATCGAATGGATCACCAGCGTCGATCACAAGCGCATCGGCGTCATGTACATTCTGCTGGCCTCGGTGATGCTGCTGCGCGGTGGCAGCGACGCCATCATGATGCGGATCCAGCAGGCCGTCGCCTACCAGTCGCAGGGCTACCTGCCGCCGGAGCACTACAACCAGATCTTCTCGGCGCACGGCACCATCATGATCTTCTTCGTGGCGATGCCGTTCGTGATCGGGCTGATGAACCTGATCGTGCCGCTGCAGCTCGGCGTGCGCGACGTCGCTTTCCCGACGCTCAACTCGGTCGGGTTCTGGCTGACCGCGACCGGTGCGCTGCTGGTCAATCTCTCGCTCGTGATCGGCGAGTTCGCGCGCACCGGCTGGCTCGCCTTTCCGCCGCTGTCGGAGCTGTCCTATTCGCCGGGCGTCGGCGTCGACTATTACGCCTGGTCGCTGCAGATATCCGGCGTCGGCACGCTGGTCGCCGGCATCAACCTTGTCACCACGGTGCTGAAGCTGCGCACTAGGGGCATGAATTATCTGCGCATGCCGATGTTCTGCTGGACCACGCTGGCCTCTAATCTGCTCATCGTCGCGGCCTTCCCGATCCTCACCGCCACGCTCGCGATGCTGCTGCTCGACCGCTACCTCGGCTTTCACTTCTTCACCAACGAGGCCGGCGGCAACGTCATGATGTTCATGAACCTGATCTGGGCCTGGGGACATCCGGAGGTCTACATCCTGGTGCTGCCGGCCTTCGGCATCTTCTCCGAGGTGGTCTCGACCTTCTCCGGCAAGGCGCTGTTCGGTTATCGCTCGATGGTGCTTGCGACCATGGCCATCTGCGTCATCTCCTTCATGGTCTGGCTGCATCATTTCTTCACGATGGGGGCAGGGCCGGACGTCAACGCCATCTTCGGCATCGCCAGCATGATCATCGCGGTGCCGACCGGCGTGAAGATCTACAATTGGCTGTTCACGATGTATGGCGGCCGCATCCGCTTCGCGACGCCGATGCTATGGGCGGTCGGCTTCATGGTGACATTCATCATCGGTGGATTGACCGGCGTCCTGCTCGCGGTGCCACCCGCAGACTTCATGCTTCACAACAGCATGTTCCTGGTGGCGCACTTCCACAACGTTATCATCGGCGGCGTGTTGTTCGGCGCCTTCGCCGGCTTCGAATATTGGTTTCCCAAGGCGTTTGGCTTCCGCCTCGACGAACGCTGGGGCAAGCTGGCATTCTGGTTCACCTTCCTCGGCTTCTTCATCACCTTCATCCCGCTCTACATCGCCGGCATGCTCGGCATGACCCGGCGCATGCAGCATTATGACGTCGCGGCGTGGCGGCCCTGGATGATCGTTGCAGCAATTGGCATGGCCGTGCTCACGATCGGGGTGATCTGCCAGATCATGCAGCTCGTGGTCAGCATCCGCAACCGCGAGGCGCTGCGCGACCGTACCGGCGATCCCTGGGACGGCCGCTCGCTGGAATGGGCGACCTCGTCGCCGCCGCCGGTGTTCAACTTCGCCTTCAATCCCGATGTGCGCGGCGAGGACGCCTATTGGGACATGAAAGTCCATGCCCAGCAGCAATCGCTCGAACGCGACAGGCCGGAATATCAGGACATCGAGATGCCCAGGAATTCTCCGACCGGCTTCGTCTGCGCGTTCTTCGCCACCGTCATGGGCTTTGCACTGATCTGGCACATCTGGTGGATGGTGATTTTGGGCGGTCTCGGCGCGTTCGCGACCTTCGTCGTTTTCGCCTGGCGCGACCATGACGAATACGTCATTCCCGCGGAGGAGGTCGCAGCGATCGACCGCATCAATCTCGAGGAACGACGCAGCCTCGTCAGCATGGCGGGGGCGGTCTGATGACGATGACTGCGACCGCCGGCCACGCGCATGCCGATCCCCATCACATCGGGCTCGTCATCGAGCACCCCGGACCCGCTTCGAAGCGGATCGTGACCGCCTACGGCTTCTGGATTTTCCTGCTCTCCGACATCGTGATGTTCTCCTGCTTCTTCGCGGCCTACGCGGTGTTGTCCGGGCAGACGGCCGGCGGCCCGAAGGGCTCGGAGATTTTCGAGCAGAGGAACGTCGCGATCGAGACCGTGTGCCTGCTGTTGTCGAGCTTCACCTGCGGCATGGCCAGCATCGCGGCCGATGTGCGCAACCGGTTCTGGTTCTATCTCGGGATGACCGTGACCTGCGTGCTCGGGCTGATATTCCTCGTCATCGAGTTCCGCGAATTCGCCGACCTCGTCGCGCGCGGCTATGGCCCGTCGCGCAGCGCCTTCCTTACGGCGTTTTTCTCGCTGGTCGGCTGCCATGGCCTGCATGTCTCGGCCGGCGTGCTGTGGCTCCTCACCATGATGGCCCAGGTGTTTGCCAAGGGCTTCCGCGCCGACGTCCTGCGCCGGATGATGTGCTTTGCGCTGTTCTGGCACGCGCTCGACATCGTCTGGGTCGGGGTGTTCTCCGTCGTCTATTTGCTTGGGAGTGCCGCATGAGCGATCAGAGCCACGCGCGGAGCGACCACGACCTCGCGCCGGGCGAGGAAGAGCAACACAGCGTCGGCACCCGCATTCTCGGCTACGTCGTCGGCCTTGTCCTGGCGCTGCTGCTCACGGCGACGTCGTTCTTCATTGCCGGCACCGATCTGGTCTGGCAACCCTCCATCCCGGTTGCGTTGATCGTGCTGGCGATCGCGCAGATGGGGGTGCATCTGGTGTTCTTCCTGCACATCACGACCGGTCCCGACAACACCAACAACGTGCTGGCGCTGGCCTTCGGCCTGCTGGTGGTCTTCCTGGTGGTGGGCGGCACGGTCTGGATCATGGCGCATCTGAACGCGAACATGCCGCCGATGGACCAGATCATGCGGATGCAGTGATAGCACCGCCCAAAAAAGAAGAGCCGCTTGTTGTGACAAGCGGCCCAAGTCTAGGGAGGAAACGCCCAAGCAGGGCAATCAGGCCGGAGCCGGATTGCTGCCAAGGAAACGCCCGCGCAAGCGCTTGCGTACCTTTATGAGTGCAGCAACTCGCGAAGGGGTTCAATTCCGGATCAATACGGTCATGGACTACTACTCACGGATGCGTGAGGGAATTTTTCACTTCGGCCGGCGGCAGTTGTAGGCCTTGCGGAAGCCGGCCGCCTGGGCATCGTCCTCCGAGCAGAACCAGCGGTCCGGCTTGGTGGTCGCGGGGTAGCTCGGGCAACCCCGCAGATGATAGATGCCGATGTTGCCGGTGACGCGTGCGCGCACCGCGAGCTTTCCCTTGATGCTGCAACTCGGCGGCATCGTCAGCTCCTCCGGGAACAGCACGGCGCGAATTTCCTTGTCGCGGTCCGGACGGCAGGCGGCGCCCAGCAGTGCGCCGTCCTTCTTGCCCCCGCGGAAGTCTTGCGGCGCAACAAAACACCCCTTCCAGATCCCGGCGGCGGCCGACTTGGCCTCGGCCACGGCCGGCTTGACGTTCGCCTTGATCGGCTCCCGCGCGACGGCAAAGCCGAGCTTGACCAGCTGTTCGTTCAGGCTGGCCTTGTCGCCCTCGGCCGTGCAGATCGCCCGGTGCCGCTTGCCAAAGCTCTTCTCCGGCCCAACATCGTCACAGCGCACGGAGCGCTTGTTGATCAGCTTCGCCAGCTGGTCGCGAGCCTCGATGCCGCAGGTCCAGGAATCGGCGTGGTCGTCGATGCAGACCTGGTCGAGCTCGGGCGCGTCGACGCCGTCAAGCCGGTAGGTGACGTCGCCAAGCTGGATGGAGTTGCCGTCGCGGACTGTCGCGGCGGCGGTCAGCGCGGAAGCCGGCTCGGAAGACGCCAGGACTCCGGACAAGGCGAAAAACAAAACGAGCGCAAAAGCGCGGGCGGCGGCAAAGACATTTCGGAAGGACATACGGTCTCGCTATCGATTGCTCGTGCGCCTGTTCCTAGCATCCGGACGTGGCGATACCAATGGTCTGCGCCCTGCGAAGTGCGACATTCCGGCCCCGCGGCTTTACTCCCCGCCCGCTCTGACCCTATCGTTCGCAGGCCTTGCGGACCGTGCAGGCCGAATCGCCCGGGAAGCGGCGAGGGCGGGAGGAAAAGGTTGCGATGAAAGACCCCGTGGACGTCCTGATCATCGGCGCCGGCGCTTCGGGCGCGGCGGTGGCGTGGTCGCTGGCCGAGACCAAGATGCACATTCTCTGCCTGGAGCAGGGCGGCTGGATGAACCCGGCGGAATATCCCAGCACGGGCCGGGACTGGGAGGCCAAGTTCTACGGCGAGTGGTCGTCGAGCCCGAACGTGCGCGGCCGGCCCGAGGACTATCCGATCAACGACGACAATTCGCCGATCAAGGTCGTGAACTACAACGCGGTCGGCGGCTCCACGGTGATGTACACCGCGCACTGGCCGCGGCTGCATCCCTCCGATTTCAAGGTGAGGACGCTGGACGGCGTCGCCGACGACTGGCCGATCGATTACGACGCGCTGACCCCGTTCTTCGAGGAGAACGATCGGATCATGGGCACGTCGGGCTTGTCAGGCGATCCGCTCTCGCCGCTGACGCATCCGCCGATGCCGCAACAGCCGCTCGGATTGTCCGGCGCCATCATCGGCAAGGCCATGAACAAGCTCGGCTGGCACTGGTGGCCGTCGGATACGACGGTCGCGACGATGGACTATGAGGGCCGGGCGCGCTGCATCAATCTCGGCCATTGCACGCCGGCCTGCGCGCAAGGCGCCAAATCTTCCACCGACATCACCTATTGGCCACAGGCGATCCGTGCCGGCGTCGAGCTGCGCACCCATTGCCGGGTACGTGAGATCACCACCGACGAGAGTGGCATGGCCTCCGGCGTGGTCTATTACGACAAGGACGGCGTCGAGCAGTTCCAGCCCGCGCATGTCGTCATCATCGCCTGCAACGGCGTCGGCACGCCGCGGCTTTTGCTGAATTCGGCGTCAAACCGCTTTCCGAACGGCCTTGCCAATTCGTCGGGCCTCGTCGGCAAGAATTTGATGTTCCATCCCTATGCGCAGATCTACGGCTATGTGAAGGAGCCGACCGATAGCAACCGCGCGCCGCCGACCTGCCTGTGGAGCAAGCAGTGGTACGATACGGACCCCTCGCGCGGCTTCGTGCGCGGCTATGGCGTTCAGTTCGTGCGCGGGGCTGGGCCGGTGTTCGAGGCCGTCGTCAGCGAGCAGAAGGGCATTCTGCCCTGGGGCGAGGATCATCACCGCGTCTTCCGCAAGCTGAACGGCCACCGGCTCGGATTTTCCGCGATCTGTGAGGATCTGCCGGAGGAGCATAATCGCGTCACGCTCGATCCCGTCCTGAAAGACAGCCACGGCATTCCAGCGCCGAAGATCGACTACACCATCAGCGAGAACAGCCGGAAGATGATGGAGCATGCGCTGGCGCGCGGCCGGGAGATTTTGGAGACCGCCGGCGCCACCGATATCTGCATCAATTCGCCGATCCCCTGGGGCGGCTGGCACCTGCTCGGCACCGCGCGGATGGGCACCGACCCGGAGCGCTCCGTGGTCAATGAATGGGGCCGCACGCACGACGTCAAGAATCTCTTCATCGTCGACGGCAGCATCTTCGTCACGTCGGGCGGCGTGAACCCGACCTCCACCATCCAGGCCCTCGCGCTCTACATCGCCGACCAGATGAAGCAGCGCCTCGCCAATTTGTTTGATTAAGGCCGCCATGTCCGCAGACAATCTCACGCGCACCCAACGCGACGACCTCCGCAGCATCGCCGCGATGATCGTTCCCGCCAGCGGCGAGTACAAGGTGCCCGGCGCCGACGATCCCGCGATCCAGGCAGATATGCTCGCAACGCTTGGCCGCGATACCAAATTGGTCGCGGCCGCGCTGGATGATCTGGCGCGGCTGGCAGGAGCGCCGCTCGCCGAGCTCGATGCCACCAGACGCGATGCGGTGGCGCAGGAGTTTCGCAAGCACGGCGGCGTCGCCGCCGCGACGCTCGTCCGTGTCGTGCTGCAATGCTACTACCGCGACGACCGCGTGCTGGGTTCGCTGGGGATCGAGCTGCGGGCGCCATTCCCGAAGGGCCATGTGCTTCCGGATGGGGACTGGTCGCTGCTCGATCCGGTGAAGGCGAGGGCAGGCACGCTGCGGCGGGCGCCCTAGCCATCTGGGCAGTCCAGCCCTGCGCGCCCGACGGGCACCTTGCGCGGCCGGGCACAGGCCACCATCTGTGTGAGCCTTCAAGGACTCTTGCCATGCTGGATTTCACCTCAGATACCGTCGATGACGCCGCGTCATCGCGAACGACAGCATCTGCGCCGGCCGATGACCGGGCGTTGCTGGACGCCTATTCCAATGCCGTGATCGATGTGACCGACCGGGTCGGCCCCGCGGTCGTGCGTGTCGAGACCGGGCCAAAAGTGCCGAACGGCCGTGAGCGCGGCGGGCTCGGCTCGGGCATCGTGATCTCGCCTGATGGCCTCGTCCTCACCAACAGCCACGTGGTCGGCATGTCGAAGGAGATCCGGCTGCGCGACGTCGAGGGCCATGTCGGCGAAGCCCAGGTGCTCGGCGTCGATCCCGATACCGATCTTGCGCTGCTGCGCGCCAACGGCGTGCGCCATTTGCCCTATGCCGCGCTCGGCAATTCCAAGACGCTGCGCCGCGGCCAGCTCGTGATCGCGATCGGCAATCCGCTCGGTTTCGAATCGACCGTGACCGCCGGCGTGGTCTCGGCGCTCGGCCGCTCGATCCGCTCGGTGAGCGGGCGCACCATCGAGGACGTGATCCAGACCGACGCCGCGCTCAACCCTGGCAATTCCGGCGGCCCGCTGCTGTCGTCGAATGCCGAGGTGATCGGCATCAACACCGCCATCATCAACGGCGCTCAAGGCATCTGCTTCGCGGTCGCCAGCAACACCGCGCAATTCGTGCTGTCGGAGATCATCCGCCACGGCTATGTCCGTCGCGCCTATATCGGCGTCGCCGGACAGACCGCGCCGATCCCACGGCGGCATGCGGTGCTGGCCGGCATCGAAAACAAGATGGGCGCATTGCTCGCGCAGATCGAGCCGGATGGTCCGGCGGCGAAGGCGGGCCTGTTGCCTGGCGACGTCGTCATCAGGCTCGACGGCGTTGAGATCAACGGCGTCGACGATTTGATCCGCGTGCTCGACCGCGACCGCATCGGCCGGCGGCTCGCCATGGACGTGCTGCGGCTCGGCCGCCTGCGGGCGATCGATATCGACCCGATCGAGCGCAAGCCGCAGCGCTAGCGTGGGACGGGCGAGGCGGGGTATGACGGTGTCATGCCTCGCCTTCGGAAACCCGCCGCATGATGCCGGCGCATGAGACCTACGACGTCATTGTCATCGGCGCCGGTGCCGGCGGCATGACGGCGGCGGCCGTGGCCGCTGCGCAAGGCCTGCGCGTGCTGGTGATCGAGAAGACCGCGTTCGTCGGCGGCACCACCGCCTGGTCCGGCGGCATGGTCTGGATTCCGGCCAATGCCAGGATGAGGGAGGCCGGGCTCTCCGACAGCGTCGCGGATGCCGTCCAATATCTGTCGAGCACGGTGCCCGAGCCCGCCAATGCCGGTCTGCGTGCCGCCTTCCTCGCGCGCGGGCCCGAGGCGATCACCTATCTCGAAGCCAATACGGAAGTTCGCCTCCAGCCGGTGAAGGCTTGTCCGGATTGTTATCCGGAGCGGCTGGGCGCAACGGCTGGCGGCCGCGTGTTGGAGCCGGTCGGTTTCGACGGCACGCGGCTCGGCGGCGCTTTTGCGCGATTGCGGCCACCGTTGCCGGAGTTCACGCTGTTCGGCGGGATGATGGTCGATCCTCGCGACGTTCCGCATTTGCGCAGTGTTGGAAAATCGCTGCGCTCGACCCTGCGTGCGGCGCGGCTGATCTCTCGATATGCGCTGCAGCGGCTGCGGAGCCCGCGCGGCACGTCGCTGTATCTCGGCAACGCACTTGCCGCGCAGCTCTATACTTCGCTGCTGGCGCGGCAGGTTGAAGTTCTCTTCAGCGCCGATGTCGAAGACCTCTCGATGCAGGGCGACCGCGTCAGTGGCGTGGTGATCCGTCATGGCTCGCGCGACCGGCCGATCGCAGCGCGCCGCGGCGTGGTGCTGTCAACCGGCGGGTTCTCGCACGACGCCGTATTGCGCAAGCGCTTTTTCCCGGCGGCGGCTGGCTTCGTCTCGGCGACCAACCCTTCCAGCACCGGCGACGGACTTCGGCTGGCGGCAGCGACAGGCGCCGCGCTCAATGCGGATGCGACCAGCCCGGCCTATTGGGTGCCGGCCTCGCTATTCCGCCGCGCCGACGGCAGCCGCGGCGTGTTCCCGCACCTTGTGGCCGACCGCGCCAAGCCCGGCGTGATCGCCGTCAACACAGCGGGCCGACGTTTCGTCAACGAGGCGCTGTCTTACCACGAATTCGTGCTGGCCATGCTGCGCGACGGCAATGCCGAGCCGGACCGGCTGTTCTATTTGATTTGCGATCGCCGGTTCCTGTGGGCTTACGGCCTCGGCCGGATCAGGCCGTTCACGCGGAGCTATCGGCGCTATGTGGCGAGCGGCGAGTTGATCGAGGCGCCTGATATCGCGGGCCTGGCGGCGAAGATCGGCATCAAGCCGCCGGTGCTGGCGGCGACGATCGCGAGCTACAACGAAGGCGCGAAGGAGGGGCGCGATGGCGAATTCGGCCGCGGCAGCACCATCTATCAGCGCCACCTCGGCGATATCAGCCACAAGCCTAATCCCTGCGTCGCGCCCATCCTCCGCGCCCCGTACTTCGCGATGCGCATCCATCCGGCCGATCTCGGCACGGCCGTCGGCATGAAGGTCGATCCGCAAGCCCGGGTGCTGCGCGCGGACGGCACGCCGATTGCGGGCCTTTATGCCTGCGGCAATGACATGGGCTCGATCATGAACGGGAATTATCCGGGACCGGGCATCACGCTGGGGCCGGCACTGGTGTTTGGATATATCGCAGGAAGGCATCTGGCGGAGGGAAGCGTCACACGTGAGACCGCTGCAGGCGTGTCGGCGTCGGTTTAGCTATTTCCACCGCTGCCATGCTCCGCGAAAGCGGGGCATGCAGTACGCCGCGGCCCATCGGTTCAATCACAACCGCCTCGGAGTACTGGATCGCCCGGTCCCGGCTCCGCCAAGGCTACGCCGCGGCCCACACGAGCACACGAGCGCTTGGCACGCCGAAGCTTCAGCGAAGGCGGCAAGCCGGGCGATGCACTGAGTATGTGGCGAGACTCTGGATTGCTTCGTCGCAAGGGCTCCTCGCAATGACGGGGAGAGAGCCTGCGTTCTTAGCCGCTACTCCGCCGCCGCCGCAAAACGGCTGTTCTCCAGCTCCGCCTCCAGCCGCGCCGTCTCGGCCGCCGCCAGCTTGATGTTGGCCTCCTTGACGTGGCCGAAGCCTCGGATCGCCTCGGGCACGCGCGCGAGGCGTGCCAGCAGCGGGATCTGCTCTGCCTTCAGCCCGGCCATCCGCTGATCGATCATCGCCAGATAATCCTCAACCAGCTTGCGCTCGGTCCGGCGCTCCTCGGTGCGGCCAAACGGATCGAGCGCGCTGCCGCGCAGGAACTTGAGCTTGGCGAGAACGCGGAAGGCATGGATCATCCAGCCGCCGAACTCCTGCTTCTGCAGCCGGCCCGTCGACTTGTCGCGCTTGGCGAAGATCGGTGGTGCCAAATGGTATTTCAGGGTGAAGTCGCCGTCGAATCTCTCCGAGACCTTCTTCGCGAAGCTGCCGTCGGTGTAGAGCCGGGCGACCTCGTACTCGTCCTTGTAGGACATCAGCTTGAACAGATTTTTCGCGACGGCCTCGGTCAGCTCGGTTGACGCGGGAGAGGCGAATGTTTCCGCCTTGCGTACCTTGGCGACGGCCGCGAGATAGCGGTCGGCATAGGCCTTGTCCTGATAGCTGGTCAAAAACTCCGTGCGCGTCGCGATGATGTCGTCGAGCGACTTCGTCGGCGCCGACGCTCGGCTCTTGAACTGCAGCACGCTGCGCACCCGCGACATGTCGTGGGCGGCCAGGCGTCCCCAGGTGAAGGCGAGCTTGTTCATCTCGATCGCGGCACCGTTGATCTCGATGGCGCGCAGCAGCGCCTCCAGCGACAGCGGGATCGCGCCCTTCTGGAAGGTGAAGCCGAGCATGAAGGGGTTGGTGGCGATGCTGTCGCCCATCAGCGCGGCGGCAATGCCCGTGGCGTCGATAATATCGAGGTTCTTGTCGCCGACGGCGTCGCGCAGCACGGTCTGCATCGTGCCCATCTCGAAGTCGAGATCGGGGTTTTGCACGAAGCTCGCGGTCGGCTGCAAATCGGCGTTGATGTAGGCTTTGGTCACGCCACGTTCGGCGCGGCTGAGCGCGGTGGGGCCGGCCGAGACGATCATGTCGCAACCGAGAATGACGTCGGCGCCGCCGGTGGTGATGCGGACCGCGGAGATGTCTTCAGGCTTCCGTGCGATGCGGACATGGCTCATCACGGCGCCGTTCTTCTGCGACAGGCCGGTGAAGTCGAGCGCCGAGCAGCCGCGGCCGTCGACATGGGCCGCCATGCCGAGCAGGGCGCCGATGGTGATGACGCCGGTGCCGCCGATGCCGGTGACGAGGATGTTGTAGGGCGCGTCCAGCTCGCGTGCGGGCGGCAGCGGCAAATCGGCGAACAGCTGGCCGGAATCGACGGCCGAAGTCTTCATGCGCTTGAGCGAACCGCCATGGACGGTGACAAAACTCGGGCAAAAGCCCTCGACGCAGGAAAAGTCCTTGTTGCAGTTCGACTGGTCGATCTGGCGCTTGCGGCCGAACTCGGTCTCCAGCGGCTGCACCGAGACGCAGTTGGAGGCCTGCGAGCAGTCGCCGCAACCTTCACAGACCAGGTCGTTGATGAAGGCGCGCTTGGCGGGATCGGGATAAAGCCCGCGCTTGCGGCGTCGGCGCTTTTCCGCGGCGCAGGTCTGATCGTAGATCACGACCGTGAGACCCTTGATGTCGCGCAGCTCGCGCTGGACAGCATCAAGCTCGCGGCGGTGATGGATGGTCGCGCCTTGCGGGAAGTAGTTCCCTTGCGGATACTTGCCCGGATCGTCCGAGACGATTGCCAGGCGCTTGATGCCCTCGGCCCAGACCTGATGCGCGATCTGCGCGACGTTAAATGCGCCTTCGGCGGGCTGGCCGCCGGTCATCGCGACGGCGTCGTTATAAAGGATCTTGTAGGTGATGTTGATGCCGGCGGCCGAGGCGGCGCGGAGCGCCAACAGCCCGGAATGGGTGTAGGTGCCGTCGCCGAGATTCTGGAAGATGTGCGTCTCGCTCGTGAAGGGCGACTGGCCGATCCAGTTCACGCCCTCGGCGCCCATATGCGAGATCAGATCGGTGCGGCGTGTCGGCATGCTCAGGGCCATGCCGTGGCAGCCAATGCCGGCCATGGCGCGGCTGCCTTCAGGCACGCGGGTCGAGGTGTTGTGCGGACAACCCGAGCAGAAGAACGGCGTGCGAGCCAGCTTGATCTGCGTGCCGGTGGTGACCGGATTGTCAAAGGCCTCGAGCCGGGCGAGGCGCTGCTCCAGCACCGGGCTGTGATGGCCGAGCTTGCGCAAGCGCGCCACCAGCGCGCCGGCGACGATGGTCGGCGTCAGCTCGCCCTCGCTCGGGAGCAGCGGCGCGCCGCTTTCGTCGCGCTTGCCCGTGATCGTCGGGCGCCGCGATGCATCGATGTTGTAGAGGATGCGCATCAGCTGGTCTTCGATGAAGCCGCGCTTCTCCTCGACCACGAGCACGTCCTGAAGACCATCGGCGAAACGCTTGGCGCCGCTTTCTTCCAGCGGCCAAGTCAGGGCAACCTTGTAGATGCGAAGACCGAGGTCCTGCGCGTCCTTGTCGGTGATGCCGAGATCAGCCAGCGCCTGGCGCAGATCGAGATAGGCCTTGCCGGTCGCGACGATGCCGAGCCGCGCAGGCTTGGAATCGAGCACGATGCGGTCGAGCTGGTTGGCGCGGGCGAAGGCCTGCACCGCAGCCATCTTCGGGCCGAACAGGCGCCGCTCCGCTTCCAGCGGCGGATCGGGCCAGCGGATGTTGAGGCCGCCGGGCGGCATCTCGAAATCGTCAGGGAGCACGATCTTGATGCGTTCAGGGTCGCTGTCGATCGACGCCGAACTCTCCACGGTTTCGCTGATCGCCTTGAAGCCGACCCAGCAGCCGGAGAAGCGCGACAGCGCAAAACCGTAGAGGCCGAGATCGAGATAGTCCTGCAGCGTCGCCGGATTGATCACGGGGATCAGCGCAGCTGCGAACACCTGCTCGCTCTGATGCGCCAGCGTCGAGGACTGGCAGCCGTGGTCGTCGCCGGCCAGCGCAAGCACGCCGCCGTTGAGCGAGGTGCCGGCGGCGTTGGCGTGCTTGAGGGCATCGACCGAGCGGTCGACGCCTGGGCCCTTGCCGTACCAGATGCCGAATACGCCATCGACCTTGGCGCCCGGAAACAAGCCGACCTGCTGGCTGCCCCAGACCGCAGTCGCCGCCAGATCCTCGTTCAGGCCAGGGACGAAGGCGATGTCATGCTGCTGGAGGTGC
The DNA here is from genome assembly GCF_000379585.1 of Bradyrhizobium sp. WSM2793. NCBI lineage: Bacteria > Pseudomonadati > Pseudomonadota > Alphaproteobacteria > Hyphomicrobiales > Nitrobacteraceae > Bradyrhizobium > Bradyrhizobium sp. WSM2793. Next base: position 136,922 of record NZ_KB902824.1, read on the forward strand.
GACTTCGCGCGCCACAGCGCGTGGTCGTACATGCCGAGCGGGGAACCGCGATAGCCGGAGATGAATCCGCCGGTGTTGAGGCCCTGGAGCCGGTCGCGTTCGCGCTGCAACATGGGCAAGCGAACCAGAGCCTGTGTGCCGGACAGGAAGATCCGCTTCGATTCGAGCCGGTATTTGTCGTCCAGCTCGACCTGCAACAGCGTCATTTCGGCAGTCCTTGTGTGGTAGTCCGGCGAGGGATTTTGCGCCGCGGGAGGCTTGCGGCTTTGCGAAGCGAGAGATGCCAGTCAAGAGCATGGGCCGGCGAAGTCAATATCGCTGGCCGCATCCGTGGCGCTCCTGCTAGTCATGGCTTCCAGTGGAGAACATCATGGCTGCAAACGCATTCGACACCGAGATCACAGCGACGGCCGAGGCCCTGATTGGACCGTGGCGCCAGCCGCGTCAGATGCTGCAAGCGCAAACCTATGATGCGCACGCGTCCATTCACGACGACGCCACCGCGCAGAAGCTCGGCTTCAAGGGCGGCACCATCGAAGGCCCGACGCATTTCAGCCAGTTCGCTCCGCTCTGCGCGCAGCTGTGGGGACACACCTGGTTCGAAACCGGCTGCCTGTCCGCGCATTATCGCAGCGTCTGCTATGAGGGCGAGGAGGTGCAGGCGATTCTGTCGAAGCCACTGCCCGGGACAAGCCAGTGCCAGATCCAGATGGTCAAGCGCGACGGCACCGAGGTGCTGCGCGGCACGGCTTCGGTCGGTGAACCGCACGCAGCGACTGCGCTGGAGGCGCGCCTCGCCGAGCTCAAGCCGCTCGCCGATCCCGTGATCCTGCGCGACGTCAAGGTGGCGCAGACCGGCAAGCGACAGACGGTCCGCATGGCGTTCGATCAGACCATGGGCGACCTCTATCCGTTCTCGCTGCGGCAGAAGCTCGCCGTCATCACCGAGAATTCGCCGTACTATTCCGGCGCCGGCAACCCCTGGGGCAGACCGATCATCCCGATGGAGATGCTGAGCGTGCTGTTCCAGTATCGCTCGAAGGACGATCCGCTCCCGGCCAAGGGCCCGGCCGTCGGCCTGTTCGCCGATCAGGAGATCCGGCTGATCAAGGGCCCGCTCTTCGAGGGCGAGGAGTACGAAGTCGAGCGCGAGGTGGTCGCGCTCTCCGGCAGCCGCCGCACCGAAAGCGCCTGGGTCAGGACACGCGTGTTCGACAAGGCGGGCACCATGGTGGCCACCATGCTGCTGAACATGGCGACGATGAAGGACTCCTATGCGCCGTACGAGGAAGAGTATCGGCAGCTGTATGGGGCGTAGGAGCGATGGCTGCACCCTCTCCCCTTGTGAGGGGAGAAGGGAAGAATGCTGCCAATCGGCCGCCCATCCTTTAAGCAGATGCACGCGGGGAAGCGTCGCACAGGGAATATGCAGGCGCCGATCGCTTGCGTAACCTTCTGACTACACAACGAATTCCCTCGCGTCCGGCGCTCCACCGCAATTGTACACAATGGCACGGCGCTTGCAGAACTCCGGCAAAGAGAGTTCTCGCGAGGGGCGGGCGTCATGCTGGACTCGAGCAAGTCGACATTGGGCGTCATCAGCGCCGAGCCCGAGCCGATCAGGCTCGACTGGCCGAGCACCGCGCTTCTCATCATCGACATGCAGCGCGACTTCATGGAGCCCGGCGGCTTCGGCGAGACGCTCGGCAACGACGTCAGCCAGCTTGCGCGCGCGGTGAAGCCGATCGGCACAGTGCTGACGGCGGCGCGCGACACCGGCATGCTGGTGATCCACACCCGCGAGGGCCATCTGCCCGATCTCTCCGACGCGCCGCCGGCGAAAGTCGAACGCGGCGCGCCGTCTTTGCGCATTGGCGACCCCGGTCCGATGGGCCGCATCCTCATTCGCGGCGAGGCCGGTCACGACATCATTCCTGAGCTCTATCCGCTCGACAGCGAGATCGTGATCGACAAGCCCGGCAAGGGCGCGTTCTACGCCACCGAGCTCGGCGACGTGCTGGAGAAATACGGCATCGAGAATTTGCTGGTGTGCGGCGTCACCACCGAAGTGTGCGTCAACACCACAGTGCGCGAGGCCAATGACCGCGGCTACCGCTGCGTCGTCATGTCGGACGGCTGCGCATCCTACTTCCCCGAGTTTCACGAGATGGGCCTGAAGATGATCAAGGCCCAGGGCGGCATCTTCGGCTGGGTCGCAACCTCAGCCGCAGTTCTGGAGGCAATGAAGGTTTCGACCACATAGGGGTATTGTCATGAGCACATTGACGGGGACGGCCGGCAAATCTGACTTGAACAAGTCCGAGTTCAAGCCGGCGCTATGGACATCGGGCGACTGGAACGCGTTTTTCGGCTTCGGCACCAACATCCTCGTCAACATGCTGGTGCTCACGGGACTCCTGCGCTTCGTCTTGAAGATGCCGGACAGCCTGGTGTTCGGCCGCATCCTGCCCGCGCTAGGGCTGATGATGTGCCTCTCGACCTTCTACTACGCCTACCTCGCCTACCGTTTGGCGCAGAAGACCGGCCGCAACGACGTCTGCGCGCTGCCCTCGGGCGTCAGCGTGCCGCACATGTTCATCGTCACCTTCGTGATCATGCTGCCGATCACGCTGAAGACCGGTGACCCGCTCAAGGGCTGGTCGGCCGGCCTCGTCTGGGTGTTCTTCCAGAGCTTCATTCTCATGATCGGCGGCTTCATAGCGCCATTCATCCGCAAGATCACGCCGCGCGCGGCGCTGCTCGGTACGCTCGCCGGCGTCTCTGTCACCTTCATCTCGATGCGGCCGGCGCTTGAGATGTATATGACGCCGCAGATTGGTCTCGTCTGCTTCGCCATCATCCTGGTGAGCTGGTTCGGTGGCGTGAAATATCCGCGCGGCATTCCCGCAGGCCTCGTCGCGATCGCAGTCGGCATGATCATCGCCTGGGGTTCGAACCTGTTCGGTCTTGGCCTCGGTGGACTTAGCGTCAAGGGTGTCGGCGATGCCTTCGCCACTTTCGGCTTCTCGGTGCCGATTCCCGCCGTGGGCTACGTGTTCTCCGGCTTCGAATTCCTCGGCATCATCCTGGTCACCGCCATTCCGTTCGGCATCTATGACCTCGTCGAAGCCATGGACAATGTCGAGAGCGCGGAAGCCGCCGGCGACGAATATCCAACCACGCGGGTGCTCACGGCGGACGGCGTCGTCAGCCTGATCGGCTGCCTGATGGGCAATCCCTTCATCAACGCCGTCTATATCGGCCATCCCGGCTGGAAGGCAATGGGCGGCCGTATCGGTTACTCCGCCGCAACCGGCATCATGGTGATCGTGCTGGCCTGGTTCGGCATCATCTCGGTGCTGCTGGCCCTCGTGCCCGTGGTCGCGATCTCGCCGATCCTACTCTACATCGGCATGCTGATCGGCGCCCAGGCGTTCCAGACCACGCCGGTCAAGCACGCGCCCGCGATCGTGCTGGCGCTGACCCCGCATCTGGCCGCCTGGGCCAAGCTGCAGATCGACACGATGCTGGGCTCGACCATGAATGCGGCGGCAACCGTCGGCGGCATGGCGGCCGACAAGGCCGACGCGGTGAAGGCTGCCGCGATCGCCGCGCTGCCGCAGCAGGGCGTGTTCTACCACGGACTGGAGGTGATGGGCGGCGGCTCCATCCTCGGCGGCCTCATCCTGGGCGCGATCGGCGTCTTCATCATCGAGCGCGACTTCGAGAAGGCATCAGGCTTCGCGCTGGTCGGTGCGGTCCTGACCTATTTCGGCTTCATGCATGGCGAGGCCGTCGGCATCGGCGGCGGATTCGGTGTCACGCCCGCCGTTGCGCTGGCCTACGCCGCGATGGCCGCCGGCCTGTTCGCGGCCAGCAAGCTTGGCGCCGGCGGACACTATGCCGCCCATCCGGAGATGTCGGCCGCGCCGGCGGAATAGGAGAAGCGAAGCGGAGATTGCGGCCGGGCGGCGATATGCTGCCCAGCCGTTTCCTTTCAAGCCGCACGACAAGGCAAGTCAACCGAGCTGGTTGATCCACTCGCGGAATAGCTCCGGGCCAGCGTCGACGGCAGCTGCGAGATCGCGGGAGTCGCGCGCTGCGCGCGGCGAGTAGCCGAAGCGTTGCCGGAAGCTGCGGCTGAAATGGGCCTGGCTCACGAAGCCGAATTCAGCTGCGATCTCCGCATTCCAGCGGTCTTCGTCGGCGTCATCCAGCAGCACATGGATCGCCTCGAGCCGCCGTCCGCGGATGTAATCGGCGACGCCCGCGAGCGGCGTGAAGACCCGATAGAGCACCGAGCGCGACACGCCGATCTCGCGGCAGATGGTTGCCACCGAGAGATCTGGGTGACCGAGATTCTGATCGATGAAACGGCTGGCGCGATGAAGGATGGCGATGTCGCGCCGGGCGAGCCCTTGCTCGCGCGGCCGCGCGGCCATGCCGAAACATCCGCGCAGCAGCCCGAGCGTCGTCTGGACCGCCTCGGGCGCCTCGTTCCCGTCCATCGCCGGAAGCCGTCGTCGCAGCAGTCCCATCTGATCGGCGAGCACGCGGCCGGCGGCGCCGTCGAGGACGAGCCCGTGCAGGTCGAGACCATCGGGCGCGGCGTTGACGATCGCATCGCGCTCGACGTCGAGGCTGACCGTGTCGGTCGCCGTGGCGATGCCGTCGAAGCGCCGGGTCAGGTCGAGCACTAGCACCTGGCCGGGGCCGGCCGAGATCGGCTCGCCGTCGACCTCGCCGCTCCAGGCGCCGCGACGGAGCAGCAGCAGCGCGAATGAGTTGCGGCCATCGGCCTTTGCCAGCGCGGCGGTTCGGGTGAAGCGCACGGGCCCCATCCTGGTGGATGCGGCCACCAGGCCGCCCAGCAGCCAGGCCTCGGCCAGAACCTCGAAGTCGTCGCTGGACGTGCCTTCGGGGACCGACACCTCGTAATGGGTGAGAATCGCGCGGTAGCGATCGAGCCGCTCGGCGGCGGGTAGCTCCGCTGTATCGAACCGCAGATACGGAATTTTCGTCATGCCAGGCCGCTCCCTCCGGCAGTTGGTCTGCAAATTGGGACGATCAGGCAAGTTTCCACGCCGTCGAACCGCAGTCTCCGGACATGAATATTCATATTATCGCGCGCGGGCCAGACGTGAGTGTTTGCCGGCCCGCGCAATTAGCAATGACGTGAAGGTGAGCGATGAGCGAGCAGGGGATGGCGGTTGCGTTGAAGCCGGCTGAGGGTCGGATCGTCGAGAGAAGGACGTCGGCCGCGAGGGGGGCTGCGCGCCGCGGGTGCGGCCGGCCCTTGCTCGGGAATTTCGCGGCTGCTGCAATCGCGCTCGCCTTCGCCTGGCTGGATGCCTCATCCGCGCGGGCGCAGTTCGTCTGCGTCGATGCCAGCAACAGTGCCGCCGGTGCAACCGCAAGCTCGTTTTCAAGCGTCGCTTGCGGAGCCAATGCAAGCGCGACGACCGAGGGCGCCGCATACGGCGCTTCGAGCGCTGCCGGTTCGGAGGCCTCGGCCTTTGGTGCCGGAAGCCTCGCCGCAGGCGGCATGAGCACGGCGCTGGGCTATCACAGCTATGCGGGCGGCTTCTGGAGCACGGCGGCCGGCGCCTCGAGTTCGGCCAGCGGCGCCAACGCTTCGGCTTTCGGCTACCAGAGTTCCGCGTTAGGCTTTGCCGGCACGGCGATCGGCTACCAGGCGGCCGCTGGCGCCTTTGCTAGTGCGGCCGTAGGCTATGGAGCGGCAGCAGGCGGCATTGCCAGCACGGCGGTTGGCAACGCCAGTCGGGCGCTCGCCGACAACGCCTTGGCGATAGGTGCCAGCGCCAACGTTTATGCAGCGGGCACAAACGGCACGGCGGTCGGCTACAATACCGGAGTGAATGGTGCCAACAGCACCGCGGTCGGCGCGAGCAACAGCGTCACCGGCACCAACAGCGGTGCATTCGGCACCGGCCAGACCGTGCGCGGCAATGGCAGCTACGCCATCGGCGATCCCAATACGCTGAACGGCAATGGCAGCTTCGTGCTCGGCGACAACAACACCGTCAACGGCACCAACCAGACCGGCCGGGGCGACAACGTCAATGTGGTCGGCTCCAACAACGCGGTGGCCGGCACGGCGAGCGCTGCCGGATCCTCCGTGTTCGGCTCCGGCAACACCGTCAATGCGCCCAATGCGCTGGTGATGGCGAACGCGGGGACCGTGACCGGCGCGGGCGGCATCGCAATCGGCAACACCGTTTCGGTCACTGGGGCCAATGCCTTCGCTATCGGCAACAATTCCAGCGCCGGCTTTGCCAATTCCGCCGCCTTCGGCAATGGCGCCACAGTGACCCGCGCCAACCAGCAGACGTTCGGCACGGCCGGCAACACCTACACTATGGCCGGCATCACCTCTTCGGCCAGCAAGGCTGCGCAGAGCGGCACGACCCAGCTTGTCACTTCCGATGGCGCCGGCAATCTCGCGACCACGACGCTTGCCAATCTCGGCATCGCCTCGGCCAGCGATCTCAGCGCCATCAACGGCCAGCTCGCCAGCATCAACGGCCGCCTCGACGACCTCAGCAGCCGGACCAGCAAGGTGACCAGCGGCGTCGCCATGGCCTTTGCCATGGCCGGCGTGCCGACGCTGCTGCCGAATGAGAGTTTTGCCGTGACCATGAACTACGGGACCTTCGAGCGGGCCAACGGTCTCGCGTTCAACGCGGCACTACGTCTCAATCAGAACATGCAGTTCAACGGCGGAATAGGTTACGGACCCGACCAGCGGGTCGCCGGCGGACGCGTCGGCTTGCGCATGGGCTGGTGAGTGTATGGTCGTATCGCCACGATTGATCGTAGGTACGATCCTCATCGCAGCCTGCGCACCCATGCGTGCGGAGACGCAATCACCGCCTTCCGGCTTTGCGGATCGTTGGGCGGTTCAGCCCGCCGCGGCCCCGACACGACAGGGCGGGCCGCAGGTCACCGTCGAGCAGGCACTCTATCTGATCCGCTCCTCGCTCCTGACGTTGAATGACGCCAATCGCTCCGGCAATTATTCGGTGTTGCGCGACCTTGCCGCACCTGAATTCCAGGCCAGGAATAGTGCCGCCGATCTCGCGCTTGCGTTCTCCGACCTGCGGGCCCGCAAGTTCGACCTGTTTGGAGCCGCACTTCTCGCCCCGCGATTGTCGGCGGCACCCAACGTCAATGGCCGCGGCATGCTGCGGCTCAGCGGCACCATTCCGACGAGGCCGTTGCAGATCGATTTCGATCTGATGTTTCAGGATGTCGGCGGCAGCTGGAGGCTCCATGGACTATCGGTCGCGACACCCGCGGCTGCGGCCGAAGCCACCTCGCCACAAGCGGAAGCCTCAAAGCACTAGTCTCAGGGCCGGACAGCCGGCGTCTCCATCGGCAAGCCGCGCGCCCGCGACGTCAGATAAAGCTCGAGCGCGACCAGCTCGGGCGAGCCGTAATCATAGGCCTGGGCGCGGACGCCGCTCATGCAGCTGCGCAGCCGTCGCTCCAGCGATCCCAGCGTTTGCCATTCGAGGCGGTAGAGCGGATAGCCGGTCGGCTGTCCCTGCGTGATCGGCGCGCCCGCAAGGCGCTTGTCGAAATTGTCGTCGTGGCAATTGGTGCAGGCGAGGTTGAGCTGGCCCTCGCGCTGCATGAAGAGGTCGCGGCCTTGCTCCACGAAGGGCTTTGCTTGCGGATCGTCGCCGGCGGTGATCGCGACACCGCGCGATTGATGGGCGACGAAGGTGGACAGCGCCAGGAGGTCGCGGCTCTCGTAAGGCAGTGGCGACGCCTGCTGATGATTGGAGCGGCAGAGATTGATGCGCTGGTCGAGCGTGACGGGGCGACTGAGCGCCTTGTCGAAGGCCGGGTAGCGTGCGGCAACACCCTTCATGCTGGTGCGTGCATCGCCATGGCAATCCGCGCAGGCTTTCTCGGCGCTGCCGGTCTTCTTGTCCCATAGCTGTTCGCCATCGAGCACGAACAGCATGCCGGGATTGGAGGTGTCGTCGTCCTGCATGGCGCGCGTGTCCGGGCCCATGAAGGAGTAGCCGGACCGGCGCGCATCGTGCGGGACTTCACCAGCGAGCAGGGCAGGCGCTGCGGCGAACAATGCGGCCGCCGCTATCGCGCGCCAAACGCTCATTCGACAATGATCGATGCCGACGCGGTGGAGGAATAGCCGTTGTCGCCGATCCACTCGAACTCGAACTTGCCGCTTTCCCTGGCGACCGTGAAGAACGACAGATAAGGATTGGCCGCGATCGCAGGAAACAGATCGGCGCGGAAGATCTCGGCGCCGTTGTAGCGGCAGGTGAAGCTCGTGATGATGTCGCGCGGCACCAGCTTGCCTTCTGTGGTATGGCGGAAGCCTGTTTCCATGATATGCGAGGTCAGCGTGCGGATCTCGATGACGTCGCCGCGCTTGGCCTTCGCGGGAACGTTGATAAGCGCGGCCATCAGTTCATCTCCTCGGTGCAGGCGGCCAGCGTCACGACCACGTCGGCGGCGACCTGCCAGAACGTGTCGTCGGACAGGTGTGCGATCGCAACCACCTTCTGGGTGTCGGCGAGGCGGATGCGGGTCGAGATTTGGGCGCGGCCGGTGGAGGGGCCGAAATAGAAATTGCCGATGTTCGGCTGCGGGTTCTTCTCGTTGAAGACGTGGATGCTCTTGACGTGGTCGTCCGCCGTCATCGGGCTTGCAACGCTCACCGTCATCGGCACGGTGTTGCCGTTCTCGACCAGCGGCGGAATGTCGAGCTTCACCCTGCCGGTGCGAATTGGTGCTTCGCCGACGACATTGCGGATTGCGATGTTGAGCATCGCGGGCGTCGCGTGAAGCGGACGCAGGGTGACGATCGGGATCGTCCCGGCGGCCGTCACGCCTCCGGCGAGGCTCAGAAATTGTCGTCGCGTGGTTGGCATGAACAGTCCTAGTCGCGAAGCGTTGCAAGAAAAGCCACGATGTCCTCGATCTCCGCCGCCGACAAGATCGGCTTTCCGGCAAAATTGCGTCCGACTCGCACGAGGTCGCCGTTGCGATAATAGGACGGCATGATGGTGTCCGGGTTGAAGCGCGCCGCATCGACCAGCCGAAGCCGCAACTGACTCACCGACCATCGGTTCCCGGCGCCTGTGAGGTCAGGCGCGAGATCTCCCTGGAACCGCGTTTCCGGGAAAGGGCCGGAATGGCAGAGGATGCAGGTCGTGGTGCGCGCCAGCACCAGCGCGCGGCCGCGCACGGCATCGCCTGGCGTGCCCGTGAGAGAAGCCGGGATGCCTTCGCCTACGATCTTGTAGGGCGCGAGTTCGTCTGCCTTGGCAAGCGAGGACAGGGCGAGGCTCGCCGCGATGAACGCAGCAACCGCAGAAATCGGACTGGGTGCACGGTGCCGCCGCGAACTCCGCTTACCTCTCCCGCTTGCGGGAGAGGTCGCCGCGCAGCGGCGGGTGAGGGCTTTTTCCTCTTGGGGAGTCTCGCGAGTGGAGACACCCTCTCCCCAACCCTCCCCCGCAAGCGGGGGAGGGAGCGCACCTAGCTCGTGGCGGCAACTTGGTCCCATCATCGCTCTAACCAAAGACGTCCGCCGTGATGATTTGAAACCAGCGCTCGGCTTCGGTCGCCTCGCGGGCGCGCAATTCGCGCGGGGCATCGACTGGGCTCGTCGCGCCGCCCTCGACCTCGGCAAAGATGTCGCCTTTCGGCTGATAATTGCCTGCAAGCAAAAATCCATAGCCTGGCGCGACGGTGTTGTAGCAGACGCCGGTCAGCCGTGGCGTCTCGGGTGCTCGGTCCGCGAGCAAAGCGACGATGGCAGCGGCGCAAGCCTTGCCCTGCCCGCTTGCGGCCGAGGCCGATTTGGGAATGCCGTCGCCGAGGCAGGCGTCGCCGATGACGTGGATGTTCTTGACGAGCTTCGACTCGAAGGTCACGGGATCGATCGGACACCAGCCGGTGTGGTCCGCCACGCCTGCGATCTCGGCAATGCGTCCCGCGCGTTGCGGCGGAATGACATTGGCGACATCTGGCGTGTAGTTGCCGAACTCGGTGACAATGGTCATGGTCGCCGGATCGACTGAGGTCACGCGGCCGCCTTGTGACAGCGCGATGCGCTCGATCATGTCGCCATAGAGCTCCTTCCACGCCCTCTCGAACAGCCGCTGCTGGGAGAAATTGTCCTTGGCGTCGAGGATCAGAACTCTCGAGCGTGGCTTGTTCGTCTTCAGGTAATGCGCGATCAGGCTGGCGCGCTCGTATGGCGCGGGCGGGCAGCGCGAGGGATTAGCGGGGATTGCGATCGCGACGGTGCCGCCGTCAGCCATTGCCTCCAACTGCCTGCGCAGCAACAGCGTTTGCGCGCCGGCCTTCCAGGCGTGCGGCATCTTCTCCGATGCGGCGTCGTCATAGCCGGGCAGGGCTTCAAAGTGGAAGTCGATGCCGGGCGAGAGCACGAGGCGGTCATAGGCAAACGTGGCGCCATCGGCGGCCGTCACGCTGCGCTTTTGCGCGTCGACGGCCGTCGCGGCCTGAGCAGCGACGGTGACGCCCTCGGCGGCGAGCCTGTCATAGCCGAACTGCTGCGCGTCGATCTCGCGCAAGCCGGCGATCACCTCGTTGCTGAAGGGGCACGACGTGAAGGTCTTGTTCGGCTCGATCAGCGTCACCTGCAAGCCCGCCTGCGCACGCTTGAGCGCCCGCGCGCAGGCCGCTCCACCAAAGCCGCCGCCGACCACGACGATGCGGCCTGCGGATTGCGCGCGCAGGATCGAGGGGACGGCAAACGATGTGGCCGCGGCGGTGATGCCGAGAACGGCATTCCGCCGTGTCACCGGCGCATTCATGAATCTTGTCCGCAAAATGCCGCGGCGGCCGTCGTGGCCGCCGCGGCTGTGCTTAGGCGAAGGTGATATTCTGGTCCCGCAGCGGCACGGAGCGGATGCGCTTGCCGGTCGCGGCGAAGTACGCATTGAGCACCGCCGGCGCTGCGACGCCGATGGTCGGCTCGCCGACGCCGCCCCAGAACCCGCCGCTTGGCACCATCACCGATTCAACCTTCGGCATCTCGTTGATGCGCATCGAGTTGTAGGTGTCGAAGTTGGTTTGCTCGATCTTGCCGTCCTTGACGGTGCAGCCGCCGTAGAACAGCGCGGAGAGGCCATAGACGAAGGACCCCGCGATCTGCCGCTCCACCTGCGCCGGATTGACGACGTAGCCGGGATCGGTGGAGGCGACGATGCGATGCACCTTGATCTTGCTGCCGTCGGTCACCGAGATTTCGGCGGCGCCGGCGACATAGCTGCCATAGCCCATGACCTGGGCAATGCCGCGATAGACGCCCTGCGGCGCCGGTGTGGTCCAGCCGATCTTCTCGGCAACGGCATTGAGCACCGCCAGATGCTTGGGATGGTTGCCCATCAGCTTGCGACGGAATTCGAGCGGGTCCTGGCCTGCGGCCTGGGCCAGCTCGTCCATGAAGCATTCCATGTAGATCGCGTTGTGATTGACGTTGACGCCGCGCCAGAAGCCGGGCGGAACGTGCGGGTTGCGCATCGCGTGCTCGACCAGCAGGTTCGGCACCGAATAGCCGAACGCGGCTTCGCCGGATTGGGCGACGCCCTGGAAGGCGGCCGGATCCATGCCGTTCTGCAGCGCTTCGGGGCGCAGCGAGAACAGGATTGATTGCCCGGACAGGCGGTAGTGCAGCGCGACCAGATTGTTGTTGGCATCGAACGCGCCGGTCATCTTGCACTGGGTGATCGGGTGGTACCGGCCGTGCGCCATGTCCTCTTCGCGCGACCACAACAGCTTGACCGGGGTGCCCGGCATCTCTTTGGCGATCATCACGGCCTGGCGGACGTAGTCGGTCTGGCCGCGTCGGCCGAAACCGCCCCCTAACATCACCTTGTGCACGTCGCACTTGTCGGCCGGCAGGCCGGAAGCTTCGAGCACCGCCGCGAACGCCGCCTCGCCATTCTGCGTGCCGCACCAGACCTCGCATTTGTCCGCGGTGTAGAGCGCGGTGGCGTTCATCGGCTCCATCGTGGCGTGGTTCTGGTAGGGATAGGAGTAGACGGCCTCGACCTTCTTGGCGGCGCCGGCAATCGCCGCCTTCGCGTCGCCGTTCTTGTTGCCGACATAGGCCGGCTGGTTGTTATCAAGGCCCTCGGCCAGCCACTTCGCAATCGACTCGCTGGAGACTTTTGCGTTGTCACCTTCGTCCCAGACGATCGGCAACGCCTCCAGCGCGGTCTTGGCGTGCCACCAGGTGTCGGCAACGACCGCGACCGCGGTATCGCCGACCTTGACGACTTTCTTGACGCCTTTCATGCTGGCGATCTTGGCTTCGTCAAAGCTCTTCAGCTTGCCGCCGAACACCGGGCAATCCTTGATCGCGGCATTCAGCATGCCCGGCAGCTTGATGTCGGCGCCGTAGATCATGGCGCCGTTGGTCTTGTCGACGGTGTCGAGCCGCTTCACGCCCTTGCCGATCAGCTTCCAGTCCTTCGGATCCTTCAGCTTTACCTCGGCCGGCGGCGACAGCTTGGCGGCGGCCTCGGCGACCTTGCCGTAGGTCGTGGTCCGGCCCGACGGCGTATGGGTGATGACGCTGTTCGCGGCCGCGCATTCGGAGGCCGGCACCTTCCATGCATCGGCGGCGGCCTGGCTCAGCATCACGCGCGCGGTGGCGCCGCCCTTGCGGACATAGTCCTGCGAGGAGCGGATGCCGCGGCTGCCGCCGGTCGAAAAATCGCCCCAGACGCGCTTGCGGGCGACGCTCTGGCCGGGTGTCGGATATTCGGTCGTGACCTTGGTCCAGTCGCATTCGAGTTCCTCGGCGACGAGCTGGGCGAGACCGGTGAGTGAGCCCTGGCCCATCTCGGAGCGGGCGATGCGGATCACGACGGTGTCGTCGGGCCTGACCACGACCCAGGCGCCGATCTCCGGCGAGCCGTCGGCGGCACGGACCACGGCGGGCCCGCCGAAGGGGAGGTCGAGGCCGATGGCGAGGCCGGCACCGACCGCGGCCGTGCCGATGACGAAGGCGCGGCGGTTGAGCCGCGGCGAGACATGCTTATTCATGTGGGGATTTCCTTACGCGCTTGCGATCGTGTGGATCGCTTCGCGCACCTGCTGGAAGGTGCCGCAGCGGCAGATGTTGGTGATGGCCTCGTCGATATCGGCGTCGGTCGGCTTCGGCTTCTCGCTCAGCAGCGCCGCCACCGCCATGATCATGCCGCTCTGGCAATAGCCGCATTGCGGCACGTCCTGGGCGATCCAGGCCTCCTGCACCTTGTGCAGCGCATCGCCGGAGGCGAGCCCCTCGATGGTGGTGATCTTCTTGCCCTCGGCTTCGCTGACCGAGACGCCGCAGGAGCGGGTGGCGACGCCTTCGATGTGAACCGTGCAGGCGCCGCATTGTGCAATGCCGCAACCGTATTTGGTGCCGGTCAGGCCGGCATTCTCGCGAATCGCCCAGAGCAGCGGCGTATCCGGCTCGACGTCGAGAGTGAAGGTTTTTCCGTTGATTGTTAGGTTTGCCATCGCAGTCCCCTGATTGGCCCAATCCACCGATTGAACTCAGGGGCGCAATGTGTCCGGCAAACTGGAACTGTTCAAATCAACAGTCCGAGGGGTGAAATGCGAAAAATTACGCCGCTGAGGGAAGATTGTGGGGAGGGTGGTGTTTTGTCTCGCCCTCCATCATGGTTGATTCGGTCGTCCTTCCGCGGGCGTCAATCCATGGGTCTGAGGCGACGCCAGCTGTGAACGCCGGTTCCAGGCCCGGTCGAGGCCACGGCGACAGTTTGTCCCTTTTGCCGGGGTGCAAGACGCGGGCGCTTTGGTACACTGCGCCGACGCCAGAAGGAGTTCCATGAACGTGCCGAGTCCCAACGTACTGATGCTGTACCCGCTGTTCTCGGCAGAGTCCTTCTGGACCTTTGGCGAATCCTGCAAGGTATTGGGCGTAAAGCGCCCGGCCGCTCCTTTGGGCCTGATCACCGTTGCCGCGATGCTGCCCGAAAGCTGGACCGTCCGGCTGATCGATTGCAACACGGCGCCCTTCAACGACGAGGATCTCGCCTGGGCCGATGTCGTCTTCACCGGCGGGATGATGCCGCAGCAGGCCGACACGCTGCGCCTGATCGAGCTCTGCCGCGCGGCCGGCAAGCCGGTGGTCGTGGGCGGCCCCGACCCGACTTCAAGCCCGCACATCTATGAGCGGGCCGACTTCCGGGTGCTCGGTGAGGCCGAGAGCGTCATCGACGAATTCATTGCGGCCTGGGAGGGTGGCGCGCGGAGCGGCACCTTCACCGCACCGAAATTCCAGGCGGACGTGACCAAGACGCCGGTGCCGCGTTTCGACTTGCTCAAGTTCGAGGACTATCTCTATCTCGGTGTGCAGTATTCGCGCGGTTGTCCGTTCACCTGCGAGTTCTGCGACATCATCGAGCTCTACGGCCGCGTGCCGCGGACTAAGACGATCGAGCAGATGTTCGTCGAGCTCGATAGGCTCTATCAGATGGGCTACCGCGGCCATCTCGACTTCGTCGACGATAATTTCATCGGCAACAAGAAGTCGCTGCGGCAATTCCTGCCTAAGCTCGCCGAATGGCAGCGGACCCACGGCTATCCGTTCGAATTGTCGACCGAAGCCTCGGTCAACCTGGCCGATGATCCCGAGCTGTTGGAGTTGATGGGGGCGGCGAATTTCTTCGCCATCTTCGTCGGTATCGAGAGTCCGGATCCGGCAACGCTGGTCGCGATGCGGAAGAAGCAGAATACGCGGCGCAACATCGCCGAGAGCATCCACAAGATCTACGCCGCCGGCATGCTCGTCACCGCTGGCTTCATCGTCGGTTTCGACAATGAGAAGGTCTCCATGGCGGACGCCATGATCGATTTCATCGAGGAAGCGGCGATTCCCGTCAGCATGGTCGGGCTGCTCTATGCCTTGCCGAACACGCAGCTGACGCGCCGCCTGGAGCGCGAAGGCCGGCTCCACGCGGGCCACGATGTGGCGCCGACCATCGGCGCCGATCAGTGCACGGCTGGAATCAATTTCGATCCGGTGCGCCCGCTCCGCGACATCCTGACGGACTACAAGCGGGTGCTGGAGCACGTCTACAGCCCGGCTGCCTATTCAGGACGCGTCGACCGCCTCATGACGCTGCTCGACCGGTCCCGGCAGCGCCACGAGCTCGCCGAAGGCGATATCCGCGCCAAGCTCGGTGCGATGGAGACGGTGCACAAGGTGGTCACCGCCCTTCCCGAGGCGCGTGGACCGTTGTGGCAAACTTTCATGAACTGCGCCAAGCGCGACACGACATCCGCGCGCATTGCCGTGCAGATGATCGCAGCCTATGCCCATCTCGGACCGTTCTCGCGCAAGGTCATCGCCGCCATTGACGCGCGCCTGGCGGCGCTGGACGAGCAAATCCCGAGTCCGGCCGTGGCTGTGGGCGCGACCGAGGCTCGACATCTGGCCTGACATCCGGAGAGCGATGGAACCGCCCACGACCCTTTGATGCGCTGCCCGGCGTGCCGTCGGCAATCAAACTGGCTGTCATGTGTGAGATCCCGGCTTGACAGCAGGACAACCTCAAGCCGATCGTCGTCAGGACGACCCGGGCCCGCCGCGATTTCGGCGTCTGGACGTTCCGCGCGGGCATTTTGAGTTGGCCCGCGAGGCTCAGTGCTCGTCTGCGATTGCGACCGACGTCATTGCCGGAAAAGCTCTAGCGGGGTTGGGCCATGTTCAGGAAGGTGATCCGCTGGTCGGTTGCGCTGATTGTCGTGGCGGTGCTGGTCTTCGCATATCTGCCTTCCTTCATCGCCGATTCCATCTACAAGAACGTCGACGACATCACCGATGGCGAGATGCCCGCCACCGTCACGGCCTTTCAATCGGGGCCGGACGTCGTCAGTACCATCGGTGGCAGCGGCGAGGGCCTGAACTGCAGCCTGCCGCCCTGGGCCAACATATTTTTCGACGGCGGCAGGGATTCCAACCAGAAGCGCCATCTCGTCCTGCAGCGCTTCAGGCAGGCGTGCGTCTTTCACGACCTGTGCTATCGCCATGGCCTGGCGACCTATGGCTATAACCAGAACGATTGCGACCGCATTCTGCAGAACGCGGCTTTTCGACTGTGTCTCTACATACGAAACGGCAGCCAGGAGAGCAGCGCGGCGCGCTGTCAGACCGACTCCAAGATGGTTCTGGCCGGCGTGAGCATCGGCGGATACGACGCCTATCGCGGCTGGGACCGATCGACCTATTTCGAGTTCGATTCGGACCCGTCGCGGTCGAACGGATTTCTGGTCAGCCGTGTGGTGGATCATCCGTTCAAGGCGGCCGCGCCGGCCAAATACGGCAGCGACCCCGATCAGGTCATTCTCATGTTCGAGAACGTCCGCTCCAATCTTGCGGTGACCTGCATTACCTGCGCGAGTGTTCCCGTTCTCGAGTGGACGACCGATCCCAACGCCGTCAGCGCCGAGTTGCGCTCGGTCGGCGTGACGCGGTTGCCGGAAGCGCTGCTCAAGCGCGAGCCCATGCTGTCCGAAACCATGCCGGTCTGGTTGCCGCCGCGCCGTCGACACGCGGCGCCGCATCTCCTGGTCGACGGAGCGGGCAAGGACCATCTGATCTGGATGAGCCGGAACAACCCGCAGGACAGCATGTCCTGTATCGTCGGCGCCGATCCGGCGCACCTCCTCACCAATACCCTGCCGGTCCGGGATCTCTGCTCCGTCGATGCGGGCCCGTCGCTCAGCAGGGTTGAGGTCGACATGTTCGCGACCTCTCCGCTTCCGATGGAAGTGCCCGGAAGTCCGGATCTCGTCTACGCGACGTCGATCAGCACACAGAAGACAAAGGAGCAGCATCTGAGCTTCTGCTCCCGCTCTGCATCCAGGAAGGTCGAGGAGTCCGGAGGCGACGACCGGTCCAAATGCGTCACCTTCCCCGAAACGGAGGTTCGCAAGGGCGCGGCGCTCGGTGCATTCCAGAACTTTCCGCTGGTTCGCGCCGGACAGCAGATCTATTTCGCGCGGGACATCGATCAGCGGACGGATTCGCTGTTGACCGCCGCCTGGCAGCGCGCCTTCGGCAACAGCTTCTCGCCCGACGGTGCCTTGCTTGTGATTGACGTTGCGCCGCCGCTCGCCGCCAAAGGGCCTCTCTCGGCCAAGCTGAAGAAGATCGTCCGGTTCAACATCGACGATCGCTTCGATCCGATGATGCCGATCACGCGCAAGGCGGATGATTTGCGATTCCTGAGCCTCGAGGCGTCGAAGTCGAGTGTGCACCTTCGCACGATCGATTTCGCCAAGGACGACCCTTCCGTTGGCAATGCGCGGCTGACGATGGGCGACGGGGACGTGGACCTGGATCGCTCGTGGGCGGAGAGACCCATGCTGGTGCTGGAGACCAGGGAGGCGCGACCGAGGACCAAGCTGGTGTTCTCCCGTGGGGAAATAGCGATCGAACGGGGCAAGCCCGACGTGTCCCGCGCGACGACCGAAGTGTTGACGCTGCAGACCCTGGTTTTCGAACGCGATGCCGCCGCGCCGTCGGATGCGCCGTTCGTGAAATCGGCCGGAGCTGCTTGCCGGGTCGTCTATGAGTTCGAAGCGAACCACACCGATTGGGCGTGCTATCGCGCCTTCGACCCCGACCGCGCGATGCGAGCCTCGCCAGCGACGCGGATGCAGGCCTCCCAGACGCTGGTTGGGCGGTTCAGCCAAGGCGACGGCCATGGCCTCGCATTTCCCGATCTCTGCCTGAAGTCGGAGCCGATCATCCTGACGCCGCAAGGAGGCACGTTTGCGCCCCTGAGCGAGACCGCGGGCTGGAAAGGCCCGCCAAAGCTGACACGGACGATCAAATGCGAGCCGCTCGATGCCGCGGCAATCGTGAGCCGTCCCATCGTGCAGAAGGCTCCGTGAAGGCAGGCCGGCCGATTGAGGCGCGCCAACGCGTCCGGTCTACTTCACCGCCAGCCGCAGGAAGCTCATCACGCTGCCGAGTGCGGCAAAGCCGGCGCCGAGCGCCAGCGCGACGGTTGCGCCGTCGTGACCGGCCAGCGCGAAGCAGAGCGCCGCGAGGGCCGCCCCCGTCGTCTGTCCCGTCAGGCGCGCGGTCGCGACGATGCCCGAGGCGCTGCCGCTGCGGTGCGGCGGCGCGCTTGACATCACCGCCTTCATGTTCGGCGCCTGGAAGAAGCCGAAGCCCATGCCGCAGATCACCATCCGCCAGATGATGTCGGCAATGGCGGGGTTGGCCGGAAGCGTCGCAAGCAGCGCCATGCCGAGGCCGAGCAGCACCAGGCCGATGCCGCCGAGCAGGCCGACCGCGTGCCGATCGGACAGGCGTCCCGCGATCGGCGCCATGATGCCGACCACCAGCGGCCACGGTGTCATGAAGAAGCCGGTCTCGACCTGCGAGCGGCCGAGCACGTCCTCGAAATAGAACGGTAGCGAGACGAAGGCGAGGCCCTGCACGGCGAAGGAGCACACTGCGGTCGCGGCCGACAACGCGAACATCGGCCGGCTGAACAGGTCGATCGGCAGCATCGGCGCCGGATGGTCGGCGTGGCGGCGCGTCAGGATAAAGCCGAGCGCGAGGGCAGTGACCAGCTCGATGATCACGACCACCGGCGACAGATTATGCGCGGCACTGCCGATGCCTGTGATGAACAGGCCGAGGCAGGCCGACGCCAGGATTGCGCCGAGAAAGTCGAACCCGTGATCGGCGCGCGGCGTCTTCGGCAGCATCGCAACGCCGATGCCGATCGCGACGAGGCCGAACGGGATGTTGACGGCGAACAGCCACGGCCACGGGCCGAGGGCCAGGATGGCGGAGGCGATCGTTGGCCCGAAGGTGAAGGCGGTCGCGACCACAAGCGCGTTGTGGCCAAAACCGCGGCCCAGCATCCGGCCGGGATAGACGAAGCGCACCAGCGCGGTGTTGACGCTCATGATGCCGCTGGCACCCAGCCCCTGCAGCATGCGCGCGACCAGCAAACTGTCCAGCGACCACGCCACCGCGCAGAGCAGCGAGGCGATGGTGAACAGGATGAGGCCGCCGAGATAGATGCGCTGGTGTCCGACGATCTCGCCGAGCGCACCCAGCGGCAAGAGCGTTGCCACCAGCGCGATCTGGTAGACGTTGACCACCCAGACCGACTGCTCCGGCGAGACATGCAGATCGGCAGCAATGGCGGGCAGGGCGATGTTGGCGATCGCGGTGTCGAGCGAGGCCATCGCCAGCGCGGTGAAGATCGCGGCGATCGCCCAGCGCCGCTGCGCGGCGGGGAGGCCGTCAGAGATGGTGTGGTCGGGCTCGCGCGCGGCGGCAGGTAACGTGATCGTCATTGCGTTGGCGCGTGGCTCCGGCGGCGCGGCTCAAATCGGTCATTTCGCATGTACTACGGCGGGGCCGCCTACCACAGGCATATGCTTGCATGCTGTGTATGCGCGAAGGTGAGGCGATGACGGCTCGCGCTGGCGTATGATCGCGCCGCGGCTGCAAAAGTCAGGGGATCGCCATGCAAATCGTCGTTCTGCCCGGTGACGGCATCGGACCCGAGATCACGACCGCGACATCGGGCGTGCTGCGCGCGGCCTCAGAGCGCTTCCAGCTCAATTTGCGTCTGGAGGAGCACGCGGTCGGGCATGCGAGCCTGAAGCTATCAGGCACGACCGTGCGCCCCGAGCTGCTCGACATCGTCCGCGCCGCCGACGGCCTGATCCTGGGGCCGACCGCGACCTTCGACTTCAAGGACGAGGCTCATGGCGAGATCAATCCGTCGAGGTACTTCCGCAAGAACCTCGACCTCTACGCCAATATCAGGCCCGCGCGCACCTATGCGGGGCGGCCCGGGCGCCTCGGTGATTTCGACCTCGTCGTGGTCCGCGAGAACACCGAGGGGTTCTACGCCGACCGCAACCTGGAGCAGGGCAATGGCGAGATGCTGGTCACGCCCGACGTGGTGATCTCGCTGCGAAGGATCACACGCCTCTGCTGTGAGCGCATCGCGCATGCCGCATGCCGCCTCGCGATCAAGCGGCGCAGGCACCTCACCATCGTGCACAAGGCCAATGTGCTCAAGATCGGCGACGGCATGTTTCTCGAGATCTGCCGCGCGGCGGCGAAGGCTTATCCAGGACTGAGCGTCGACGACATCCTTGTCGATGCCATGATGGCGCATGTGGTGCGCAGTCCCGATCGTTTCGACGTCATCGTGTCCACCAACATGTTCGGCGACATCCTGTCCGATCTTACCGCCGAACTTTCGGGGAGCCTCGGCCTCGGCGGCTCGCTCAATGTCGGCGAGCGCTACGCGATGGCGCAGGCCGCGCACGGCTCGGCGCCCGACATTGCTGGACAGGACGTCGCCAATCCCGTCTCGCTGATCCTGTCGACCGCGCTGCTGCTGGGCTGGCACGGCGAGAAGACTGGTGCGGTCCGCTATGAAGAGGCCGGGCACGCGATCGAGGCGGCGGTGGCGAAGGCGATTGGCGAGGGCAGGGCGACGCGGGACATCGGCGGCAAGCTCGGCACGATCGCGGCAGGAGCGGCGATTGCGGAGATTCTGCAGGCGGAGTGAGCGGTGCTTGCACACTTTCCTCGGGGCCCAAGACAAAAGGTCGAAAAACAACCCCATGCACAGTAGAAGTCGCCTTGATTGATAAGGGATTTTCGAACCGCCTTGCGACGGTAATCGCGGCTGCGATCAAGTTGACCCGTCGGGCAAAACATTGCCAGGATGCTAACGTGCCAGCGACGCCGGTGAACGTGCGACGCCGCCTATCAAGGCGGGCCACGTATCGGCTTGGCAAGCGCTGACCTACGATATCGCGCGCCGATCGCGGTGCCGCTGCCCGGGCCGGCCCGCCAAGGCTCTTGACCTCGTGATCTCCGAAAGTTTTCTGATCGGTGCCGATCAGGTGATGGACTGAAGTAGTTGGGTTCACGGCAGAAGCGTCATGAACTCGTAGACGACGACGGCAGCGCCGAGACAGCGCCGCCAGGGATTCACGCCGCGGAAGACCTCGTCGGCGCCCCAGACGACGAGTCCGCCCTTCATGACGATCGACAAGCCGACGCTGACTTTGCCTGCGGCAGGCCAGATCCAAAGCAGAACGCCGGCAACGAGGACGATCCAAAGAAGAAGATTCGGCCACTGCGCGATAGGGATGGCACCTGTTTCGCGGCTCCGGAAGAACCAATCAGCGAATCGCTGTACCGAGCCAATCAGAGTGCAACCTCATCCTCTTCGCGGCCCTTCCAGTAAGTGATGCGGTTGGCTTTGACCTTGATCAGCACGATGCCCGGCGTATCAATGCCGCGGTCGAACCATTTGTCGAGATCGCTCGTCCAATGCTGTTGGAATGCCGCCTTGTCCCGGATCAGTTCGGCCGTCCCCTCGACGGCGACATAGATCCCCTTCGAGAACAGGCCCGCTTCCGACGAAAAGCCGAGCGCGACTTTCGGATTTCGCCTGATGTCCGAGACGGTGCGGGTCCGGTCATGGGCAAAGTAGTAAGACGTGCCGTCGTAGGCGACATCGCCGTTGTTGCTCATGGGGCGGTTGGCGATTTCGCCGTTCTCGGTGTGGGTCGAAAGAATGGCGATGTCGATGTCGGCCATTTCCTTCGCGATCTCGGCGAGCGATGTCTTGGACATGAATTTTTCCTCCAGTGGGGCTGGAGCAACGGCGGGATGAGGCTACGCGTTCCTCGCGTTCTACTCGTTGGAAACGCAAAACCGCCCCCGACATCAGTCGGAGGCGGTTTCGAATTGAATCGGATCAGTGGCCCGTGCCGGGCTTGGTGGTCTTCGGGGGCTTGCCGTCTTCCATGCGGCCCTCATTGCGAAGATCGCGCCCCTCTTGAGCCTTGCGCTGGCTCTCGGGATCCTTGCCGTGCTCGTTCATCTCTTCCTTGATGTAACCGGCGCCTTCCTTGATCTTGCCTTCAACGCTCATGATCTTCTCCTTCCATACAGGCGATAACGCGTTGGCGGACTTGGCGTTCCGGTATCATAACGGCGCAGATTGCGGGGAACCGAGTTGTGCCTTCGAACGCGCAGAATGGTAGAGCGCTTGCGAAACTCATCGTGCTGAGTGCTGAACGTTCGTCGACGGTGTCGCTGCGCATTGATGGCGTGGCTCGGACTTTCCGAGCTGTGGCGTTGGTGCACGACAGGCGCACTGCTCACTTATTTCCACTGCATGGATCACGTCAGCAGATGGCAGCTCATGAGAGCCATCCGTTCAATTTCGTTTCGCTCTTCATCGTCTACGGAGTGGTTGCTGCCATGGGAGTGACGATTTGCGCCATGCAGTGGCTGTTGATCCGCAGGTGGTGGTTGAAGAAGCCGGCGGCGGATCAGTGATCGTGCGCGCGCCTCTTACGAGCATCATCGGCCGCTTTTGAAGGCAAGGAAGATGCTCGGCGCGCTGTCGCCGACATTGTTGTCGGTGCCTCCTGCACGCACTCCCGCACTGTATTGCCTTAGCAGGCTCGCCCAGGCTGACGACTAGGGGGCCGGGAGATCGGGTAGTTCCGAATGATGAATTGCGCGAGGTCGCGGCAAGACGGCTGGTAAGAAACAAGCGGAATAAGCGACGTGGAGGTCAACGCTCGGGGTGGAAAACCGTCACTCGAACGCAAGCCCCAACGCCAACCAGGTCGCAAGAGACAAACAGACGCCAATTCCCAAATAGGGCAATGCAAGGCGCATCGGTCACTCCTCAGCTCCGAGACGCGAAAACGCCGTCAGCTTCGCATGTTCGCCGTGCACTGCCCATATTCCATACGATGTACGAGGGTTGGTTTGCCGTGGACGACAACGTACCCGACCGCGCAATGAAGACGATGCCAACAGGAAGCAGACGTGCCTGATTTGACGCCCCTTTCAGGCCGGATCCGGCTGATTTAATTTGACTCCGCATTTGGTTCAAAATATATAATTTATTTAATTATTTAATTGTGGGGCTGATGCCTGCCAAGTCCTTTCGATCTCGGGATTTTCTTCCATGCCGAACCGCGAAACAGGCGGAGCAATCGCGCCGCTCTAGCCTTTATCTAAAGAGGCGTGATCGATGCGCCGACCGATTGATACTGCACCCAGGGACGGAGAAGACATCTGGGTGGAAGATGCGACCGGGGTCGTTGACGTCGCTCGCTGGTCGCCTCAAGCAGGCAAATGGGTCTCCAAAGACGGTGCTCCAATCAACGCCGAGCCGACCCATTGGTATCCCGAAGCTGAGGACATTGACCCAGAGGGCGAACCATCGGGCAATCCGCTCGCGGCGGCTGTCATTTTGCTTCCCGCGATCCTGGTTGGAGCGGCCTTACTGGGTGTGTTCGACACTTTCAGCGCACGAACGATGCCGGAAATGGCGCAAATCGGCGGCGAGAATGCCCTCCGCTTCGACCGACGGCCGGAAATAGGGGCGAGGTCGCAAGCGCTCCTTCAGCGCGAAGCGAACGGAGACCTAACGTACACGGTGCCGGCGGGCATGGTGCAGCCTGAGCCATGGCCCGATCGAGATGCTTTGCACAGTCATGCGCGCGCCAGTGAACTGGACGGGGCGCGCAGGGAACTTGAGGAGGCGGTCCAGCAGGCGCACGCGGCAAAAATTGCGGCGGACGAGTTGCGGCAGTCGCTGCAACAGGAGCAAGCGCGCAACGCTGCGCTTGCGAACGAAGTTGCCGAATTCCGCCGGCAGGTCGATGCCCGCGACGCAGAATCGCGGAAGGCGGAGGATGTGGCCGCGCAACAGAGAGAGGCGGCGCAACGGCAGATCGCAGAACTAGAGCAGTCTCTGCAGCGCGAGCGGGAAACTAGCACCGCCCGCGCAAGGCAGGTGAACGCCGCACAGGCAGCGGCGGCGAGCGCTGAGCAGGAACGCCACGAGGCGCAGTCGCGCGCCGCCGCGCTCGCGAGCGAACTCGCCGGAATGCCTCGCCGCTTGCCTGTGACGGAAGCTGCGACTGCGGAGGAAAGCCCGGCGGAGGGACTGGAGATTGCGGAACTGCGGCAGTCCCTGCAGCAAGAGCAGGAAAAGAACGCCATTCTGGTCACGGAAGCCAAAGCAGCGCAGGCAGCAGCTGCCGATGCCGATCAACAACGCCGCGCTCTCGAAGCGGCTCAGGCGCACGCCGCTGCGCTGGAGAGCGAACTTGCCGAAGTGCGCCGGGAGATCGAAACCCGCAACGCGCAATTGCGCGATGCCGAAAATGCGGTCTTGCAGCAGAGACAGGCAGCGAAACGAGAGATCAGTGAGCTGCGACAGTCGCTGAAACAGGAGCTGAGCAAAACCGAGGCCAGGGAGAGAGATCTTGCATCGGGGTGGCGCTCCACCCATGAGCGCGCCCTTGCCGAGCAAGCAAATGACGCGCCGGTCCTGCCGGCGACGCGGAGCGTGGAAGTGGCGGAGCCACCGACCGCCGCAGTCCAGAACGAGGCGGAGGCCCGTTTGCTCCCGCGTGCCAGGGCGCTGCTCGATCAAGGAAATATTGGTGCAGCACGCATTGTACTCGAGCTCGCAGCAGAGAAGGACATTGCGCAGGCAAGTTTCATGCTCGCCGAGACCTATGATCCGGCGGTTCTTTCCGCCTGGGGTACTTATGGAACTCGCGGCGAAGCGGCCAAGGCGCGCGAATTTTACGCGAAGGCACACAGGGGCGGTATTCGCGAAGCCAAGGAACGGCTGGATGCGCTCCGACCCTGAGAATGGGATTCTTGCAGTCCGAGAGACGAAAGCTTGCGGCGGCTGAGCCGGAAGGGAACGACATGAACAAGGCGCCAAAGTTACGCTCGTTGCTCCTGCTGGCTTGGTGGGTGCCGGTCGCTATGATGCTTCAAACGGCCTGCCTGGAAGCGCAAACGGCTGGAAATGCCAAGGCCGATGCACAGCTCGACCGACGGCCGCTTCCGAAAGAGAACGAAAAGAACCGGATGAACGCCTGGACGGTCGGGCTCGCCGGGGGCCTGCTCGAGGGCGCGCCGATCCGCCTCGCCGCAGAAATGGCTCGCGTCGTCGACGACGGAGCAGACCTGCATCTCCTGCCGATCGTCACCCGGGGGGCCACCGACAATCTGAACGCGCTGCTCTATTTGCGCGGCGTCGATACTGCCATCATCAACTCCGACGCGCTCGAGGAGTATAAGATTCAGGTACCGCAGATCCGGAGTCGCATCACCTATCTGCTCAATCTCTTCCCATCCGAGCTGCACATCTTTGTGCGGCCTGAGATCACAAGCCTGCAGGATCTTGTCGGCAAGAGGGTGAACTTCAACACCCTGGGCACCGCGGCCGCCTATTCAGGGCCACTGATCTTCAGCCGCTTCGGGATCGATGTCGAAAAGACATTCATCCCGCATCAGGTCGCCCTGGAGCAGATGCGTAAAGGCGAAATGTCGGCGGTGGTGTTCATCACGTCGAAACCCGTCGACGCCTTCGTAAAGGGCCGCTGGGAGGCTGGATTCAAGTTCCTCCCGATCCGTTACGACAAGAAATTCGAGGACTATTATCTGCCCGCGACCTTGGACGCCAATGAGTATCCTAATCTGATCAAGCAGGGTGAGCGGGTCTCGACCATCGCGGTCCCGACAGCGCTGGTCGCTTTCAACTGGCCGCCAGGCTCCAATCGCTACCAACGCGTGGCTCGCCTTGTCGAGTACCTGTTCTCGCGGATCGACCGGCTGCAGGCACCAGGCTTCGATCCGAAATGGCAGTCGATCAATCTTGCGGCATCCGTCCCGGGTCTCACCCGCTTCCAGGCCGCGCAGGAATGGCTGGATCGCAAAGCGCGCAGCGTACAGGCGAGGCCATGAAGACTGCCGCTCCGCCGCTCGCTGTCGCCTTCAACGTCGCCTGCGGTATCGCCTACGCGCAAAGTACGAGCGATCCCATGGAAACACTTAGGGCTTGTTCGGCGATGGAGGGACAAGCCCGGCTGGAATGTCTGCAAGGCCTATCGCGCAAGATTCCCCCGTCCAGCCGGAGTAGCCGGGATGCCGGCTGGATCGTCAGCGAGACGACTTCGCCAGTCGATTATCTGCCGGTCGTCACTGCCACGGCCACTTCTGTCGGCCGCTCGGACGGTGCCGCGATGCAGCTCGCAATCCACTGCCGCAGAGGCCGCACGGAAGTCATCGTCGCCGGACCGGCGCTGTCACGCAGCGCCAACGAATACGTGATCTCCTTTCGGCTGAATGCGGATACGCCAATGCAACTCGCAGCAGCGTCGCCGTCATTCGGCTCCGGCGTCGCTTTCGGGGGCGACGTCGTAAAATTGTTGAGCTCGCTACCCGACGACGGTCACATCGTCGTGAGCCTTTTCACCCGCACTGGCCCGGCGCAAGACGGACAATTCCTGCTCAGCGGATTCGAAAACGTGCGCAAGAAAATGGCGGCCGCATGCAAATGGCCACATGCCGTCACCAGGCCGGGTAGGTGATGGTCAGGATATGGGAGACACGAGATGATCAATCCAAAATTGGCGATGGCAGTCATCGGCGGCTTGACGATAGGGCTTCTGGTCGGACCAGGCGCGCAGGCGCAGCAGGACAACCAGTGGTTCCCGCAGGCGCGCGAGAAGAGCCAAGCGAGCAACGCGAAGCATCCGGGTGGACAGAAGCAGGTGAGCAAGCCGCGGCAGACTCACGCGATCAGGCAGGATCCTCCGAACAACACGAAGATGGCTCAGGCTTCAAGAACCGAGAGCGCGAAAAAGTCGCACCGGCTGGTGCTGCAGGTCAATTCCAACGAACCTGCGATGATGAACCTCACGCTCAACAATGCGAGCAACGTCGCGCAATATTATCGCGATCTCGGTGAACCAGTGTCGATCGAGGTCGTCACCTTTGGTCCCGGCCTTCACATGCTGCGCGATGACACCTCGCCGGTAAAGCCGCGCATCGAGGTGCTCGCGATGAGCCATCCCGAAATCTCGTTCAAAGCCTGCGGCAACACGCAGGAAAACATGCGCAAGGCGGAGAATAAGGACATCAACCTGATCCCACAGGCAACGGTCGTGAAATCCGGCGTTGTCCGCGTCATGGAGCTGCAGGAGCAGGGCTGGAGCTACGTCAAACCGTGAGGTCTGGCGGCAAACCCAGGTCAATGCATTTGGCGCTTAGCGCGAGCTGAGCGCGCGCCTCGTCCTTCGAGACGACCGCTTCGCGGTCTCCTCAGGATGAGGCTAAGCAGCATCGGTGCTCGTTGAAACTGCAGCCGCGCACTCGATCGTCATCCTGAGGGCCCGCCAACGGCGGGCGTCTCGAAGGATGGCCACAGGCGAAATCACTCCCAAATGCGATAGCCCTGGGGGCAAACGGGACGTGGCGTGCGTTCGCGGGTCGTGGATACAGGAGCCCAGCCCTAGAACTGATACCGCCGCAGCCCCCCGTCCACCGGGATCACCGTCCCGGTGATGTACCGCGCCACCGGCGAGGCCAGGAACACCGCGAGTGCGGCCAGATCTTCCGGCTCGCCCCAATAGCCGACCGGGATTTCCTCCTCGGCAAAACGCTCCCGGTAATCTGGCGGATAGTTGCGGCGGATCTGCTCGCTCATGATGCGGCCGGGAGGGATGCAGTTGATGGTGATGCCGTGCTCGCCGATCTCGCGCGACAGGCCCTTGGCCCAGGCGTGCACGGCGGCCTTGGCGGCGAACGCCGCGTTGAGTCCCTCGGGCTCGGACTTGCCGGTGATGTTGACGATGCGGCCCCATTTGCGCTCGATCATCTGCGGCAGCAGTGCATGCGCGATGCGGCGGTAGCTGGTGAAATTCAACGCGATCGCCTCGTCCCATTTGCTGTCGGGTGCATCGACCGGCAGCGGCCGGCTGCCGCCGGCATTGTTGATGAGGATGTCGACATGGCCGAGCTCCTTCACCGCAAAGGCCGCGATCCGCTCTGCCGCGTCCTTCGCCATCACGTCCTGCTCGAGCGGCGTGATCAGCCCGGAGCCTTCCTCCTTCACCAGCTCGGCGAGCAGAACGGTGCGCCGCGCCACGCCGACCACACGCACGCCTTCGGCGGCGAGGCCCTTGGCGATGGCGCGGCCGATGCCGATGCTCGCGCCGGTGACGACTGCGGTTTTCGATCTGAGCCCGAGGTCCATGGTCACACGCTCTCTTGCTGGTTTTTGCTTATTGCTGTCCGCTTCCTGCCCGTCCCGCGGGCCTTGCGAATTGCCTGAGCGGGACGAGCAGTGGTAACCAAGAGCGACCTTGAAGGAAACACGAAAAAGAAAAGGCGTTGAGCGATGGCCTGGGATCCGCAGCAATACTTAAAATTCTCCGGCCATCGGCTCCGGCCCGCCGTGGACCTCTTGATGCGGATTCCGGATTTTGGCCCGCGCGAGATTGCCGATCTCGGCGCCGGCGCCGGCAACGTGACAAAACTCATCAAGGAGCGCTGGCCGGAGGCGAGCGTGACCGGCGTCGAGGGCTCCGCCGAGATGGTTGCCGCCGGCCGCAAGGCTGCACCCGATGTGGAATGGTCCCACGAGGACCTCGGCCAATGGCGCCCCGCCAGGCAATACGACTTGATCTACTCCAATGCCGCACTGCACTGGCTGCCCAATCATGCGGCGCTGTTTCCATCGGTCATGGAGAAGGTGAAG
The DNA here is from genome assembly GCF_000379585.1 of Bradyrhizobium sp. WSM2793. Classification (NCBI taxonomy): domain Bacteria; kingdom Pseudomonadati; phylum Pseudomonadota; class Alphaproteobacteria; order Hyphomicrobiales; family Nitrobacteraceae; genus Bradyrhizobium; species Bradyrhizobium sp. WSM2793. Next base: position 165,577 of record NZ_KB902824.1, read on the forward strand.
CCTAGCGGCATGCTTGCGGTGCAGATGCCGCGCAACTTTCTGGCGCCGTCGCATGTGCTGATCGGCGAGACCGCGCTCGATGGTCCGTGGCGATCCAAGCTCGAGCATCTCGTGACGCCGCCGCCGGTCGAGGGGCCGGCCTTCTATCACGATCTTCTTGCGCCGATGTCGGCCAACATCGACATCTGGGAGACCGAATATCTGCAGGTGCTCGAAGGCGAGAACCCCGTGAAGGAATGGACCAAGGGGACCTGGCTGACGCGCTATCTCGACGTGCTCGCAGGCGAGGAGAAGATCGCATTCGAAGCCGCCTATGGGATGCGGGTTGCGAAGGCCTATCCGAAGAATGCGGCGGGGCAAACCCTGTTCCCGTTCCGCCGCCTTTTCATGGTTGCGCAGCGCAAGAGCTGATGCTCTGCCGCAATGCGACATAAGCGCTCGTTCCCCTGGACAGAAGCAGGTGCCGGGTTGCGTAGACAGCGCTCGTCAAGATAGCTTGGCTGCGGCAAATTGGGCTTAGGTCTAGTTGTTCGGCCTGCGGATTGCTGCCACTACTCAAACCGGAAAACAAAAAAGCACCCGGTTTGTCGAGGTTGTTGGGAGGTCTTCATGCGCAAACTGCTTCTTGCGGTCGCGGCGGCCGCGCTGATTCTGGCCCCTGCCGCTGCGCTGGCCCAAACTCCGATCGTCATCAAGTTCAGCCACGTCGTCGCCAACGACACCCCGAAGGGGAAGGGCGCACTGAAGTTCAAGGAGCTCGCCGAGAAATACACCGACGGCAAGGTCAAGGTTGAAGTCTACCCGAACTCCACGCTCTACAAGGACAAGGAGGAGATCGAGGCGCTGCAGCTCGGCTCCGTGCACATGCTTGCCCCTTCGACCGCGAAATTCGCGCCGCTCGGCATCAAGGAGTTCGAGGCGCTCGACCTGCCCTGGCTGTTCAAGGACGAGCAGACCTATTCCAACGCGATGAAGGGCACCGTCGGCAAGTGGCTGTTCCAGAAGCTCGAGACCAAGGGCATCACCGGTCTCGCTTACTGGGACAATGGTTTCCACATGGTCTCTTCGAATCGCCCGCTGATGAAGCCGACTGACTTCCAGGGACTGAAGTTCCGCATCTCCGGATCGAAGGTTGCCGACCAATATTTTCGCCTCGTCGGCTCGATCCCGCAGATCATGGCGTTCTCCGAAGTTTACCAGGCGCTGCAGACCGGCGTGGTCGACGGCTGCGAGAACACCGCATCCAACTATCTGACGCAGAAGTTCTACGAGGTGCAGAAGGACATCACTGTCTCCTATCATGCACACCTGCAGTATGCTGTGATCGTCAACTCGAAGTTCTGGTCGGGCCTCCCGCCCGATATCCGCACCCAGCTCGACAAGGCGATGGCGGAGGCGACTGACTACACCAACTCGATCGCCCGCCAGGAGAACGAGGACGCGCTGGCCGAGATCAAGAAGACAGGTAAGACCAATCTGCATTACCTGACCGATGCCGATCGCAAGGCGTGGCAGGATGCGATGCAGCCGACTTATAAATGGGCAAAGGGCCGGGTCGGGCAGGAGGTGCTCGACCTCGTCGCCAAGGAACTCGACGTCAAGATGAACTGACGGCCGCGCCCTAACAAGAATAGCAACGGTCGGGGGTGATCGCACTCCCGGCCGTTTCGCTCTTGAATGGACGAGCCAATGCTGGGGGGACGAAGTTGCTGCGTGTTCTGAATCGTGTGCTCGATCATCTCGAGGAGTGGCTGATCGCGACGATGATCGCGGCTGCGACGTCGCTCATCTTCGTCGCCGTGCTGCACCGCTACGGCGCCGGGCTGTCGATCGATATCGCCAAATGGGCGGAAGCCCGCAATCTGACCTTCCTCGCCGTCCCGGCGCGCGCGGCATTCGTCTGGCTTGCCGCGCTCGATCTGTCCTGGGCGCAGGAACTCTGCATCTACATGTTCATCTGGATGGCGAAGTTCGGTGCCGCCTACGGCGTGCGGACCGGCATCCATGTCGGCGTCGACGTGCTGGTTAATATCCTGCCCGGCGGATCGCGCCGGCGCGTCATCACCTTCGGTCTGTTGTGCGGCGCCCTCTTCACCGCCATCGTCGCCTATTTCGGCGCCGCGTTCGTGGGACAGATGTGGCAGACCGGCCAGCAGTCCAACGATCTGGAAGCACCGATGTGGATGGTGTATCTCACCATCCCGCTCGGCTCCGGCCTGATGTGCTTCCGCTTCCTGCAGGTCGCCTGGTCGTTCCACCGCACCGGCGAGCTGCCGCATCACGACATGGCGGGCGTCGAGGGTGTCGAGGCGGATCCGGTGCATCCGGCGCCGGTCACGCATAGTCAGGTCGTCCGGGACGAGCGCAGCCCGCTCGGCTGGATCCTGATGCTGCTGCCGGTCCTGATCGTCGCGCTGTGCTTCGCGCATGCGGGTCACGTCATCACGCTGCCGCAGGGCCTGCGCGTCCTCATCGTGTTCGCGCTTCTGCTCTCCTTGATGCTGACGGGCATGCCGATCTCGATCGCGCTCGGTCTCACCGTGCTCAGCTTCATGTTCACACTGACCGACGTGCGAACGGAATCGGTGGCGCTGAAGCTGTTCACCGGCATCGAGAATTTCGAGATCATGGCGATCCCGTTCTTCATCCTCGCCGGCAACTTCCTGACCCACGGCGGGGTGGCGCGGCGGATGATCACCTTCGCGACCTCGCTGGTCGGCCATTGGTACGGCGGTCTCGCGCTGTCGGGGGTGGTCGCCTGCGCGCTATTTGCCGCCATTTCCGGCTCGTCGCCGGCGACCGTGGTGGCGATCGGCTCGGTGATCCTGCCGGCGATGGTCGCGCAAGGCTTCCCGAAGCGGTTCGGCGCGGGCGTGATCACGACGTCGGGCTCGCTCGGAATTCTGATTCCGCCGTCGATCCCGATGGTTCTCTACGCCGTCTCCACCAACAGCTCGGTCGGCAAGCTGTTCATTGCCGGCATCGTGCCGGGATTGGTCCTGGCCACGCTGCTCGGCGTCACCACATTTTACCGAGCCTGGCGCAACGACTATCCCCGGATGCCGAAGGCAACGCTGCGCGAGCGCTTCGATGCGTTTCGCAAGTCGATCTGGGGCATCCTGCTGATCGTGATCGTGATCGGCGGCATCTACAGCGGCCTGTTCACGCCGACCGAAGCTGCCGCCGTCAGTGCGGTCTACGCCTTCATCGTCGCGGTGTTCATCTACAAGGACCTGAAGCTGAGCGACGTGCCGCGGGTGCTGCTGTCGTCGGCGAATCTCTCGGCGATGCTGCTCTACATCATCACCAACGCCGTCCTGTTCTCGTTCCTGATGACCTACGAGAACGTGCCGCAAGCGCTGGCGCAATGGATGATCGACCAGGGCCTGGGGTGGATCGGCTTCCTGCTCCTCGTCAACTTGCTGCTGCTGCTGGCGGGCAACGTGATGGAGCCGTCCTCGATCATCCTGATCATGGCTCCGATCCTGTTCCCGGTCGCGATCAAGCTCGGCATCGACCCGATCCATTTCGGCATCCTGATGACAGTCAACATGGAGGTTGGCCTCTGCCATCCGCCTGTCGGCCTCAATCTCTACGTGGCGTCAGGCATCGCAAAGATGGGGATCACAGAGCTCACGGTCGCGGTGTGGCCATGGCTGCTGACGATGCTGGGATTCCTGGTGGTGGTGACGTACTGGCCGGGCCTGTCGTTGTGGCTGCCGCGATTGTTGGGGATGTAGCGACGAGTTCTGAATCCCTCTCCCCTTGGGGGAGAGGGTGGCTGTCGCGCAGCGGCGAGACGGGTGAGGGGTATCTATCCTCGCGGACGCTCTCGCGAGCGGAGAAATACCCCTCATCCGGCGCTTCGCGCCACCTTCTACCACAGGGGGAGAAGGGGACAGCATCCGTGTTGCCGCCGGCGATGGCAATCACCCGCCAGATGCGGTTAGATGCCGCGCAACCGGCGGGGAGGAGCAAGCATGACAGAACCCAGCAGCGAGCCAAAGGACGCGACGCCGTCCGTCATCGCCCAGCAAGCGGCGATGCTGAACGCGCTGCCGTTTTCCGACACGCGGGATTTCGACGACGCCGCGCGCGGCTTCCTCGGCACGATCGAGAATGCGACGATCACGAACCCGCAAGGGCGGACGGTCTGGAGTCTCGCGCCTTACGGCTTCCTGTCCACCGAAGAGGCGCCACCCACGGTCAATCCGAGCCTGTGGCGGCAGTCGCGTCTCAACATGCAGCACGGCCTGTTCGAGGTCGTGCCCGGTGTCTACCAGGTGCGCGGGCTCGACATCGCCAACATGACGCTGATCGAGGGCGACAGCGGCGTCATCATCGTCGACACGCTGACCTCGATCGAAGGTGCCCGCGCCGCGCTCGATCTCTATTTTAGGCATCGCGGCCTGAAGCCGGTCGCCGCCGTCATCTTCACCCACACCCACACCGATCACTGGGGCGGCGCGCGCGGCGTGCTGGAGGAAGACGCACTCGCTACTAGCCGCGTGCCGATCATCGCGCCGAACCTGTTCATGGAGCACGCCGTCTCCGAGAACATCATTGCCGGGCCGGCGATGCTGCGCCGGGCGCAGTACCAGTTCGGGCCGCTGCTCGCCAAGGGGACGCGGGGGCAGGTCGATTGCGGGCTCGGCAAGTCGATGGCGGCAGGCTCCGTCGCGCTGCTGCGCCCGACCGATTTGATCATGGCGACCGGCGACAGGCGCGTCATCGACGGCGTCGAATTCGAATTCCAGATGGCGCCGAACAGCGAAGCACCGGCGGAGATGCATTTCTTCATCCCACGCTACAAGCTGTTGAACCTCGCCGAGAACTGCACGCACAATTTCCACAATCTGCTGCCGTTCCGCGGTGCCGACGTGCGCGACGCGCTCGCCTGGTCAAAATATCTGGGCGAGGCCTTGCAGCTCTGGGACGGCAAGGCGGAGGCGATGTGCGGCCAGCATCATTGGCCGGTGTGGGGAGCTGAGCGCATCGGCACGATGATCCGGCAGCAGCGTGACCTCTACAAATTCGCGCACGACCAGACCATCCGCCTGATGAATCACGGCCTCACCGCGGCCGAGATCGCCGAGACGATCCAGCTGCCGAAGAGCCTGGAAGGCGCTTGGCACGGCCGCGGCTATTACGGCCACATCCGGCACAATGTGAAGGCGATCTACCAGAAATATCTCGGCTGGTACGATGCCAACCCGGTCAATCTCGATCCGCTGCCGCCGGTGGAGTCAGGCAGGAAATACGTCGAGTATATGGGCGGGGCGGATGCGATCCTGGCGCGGGCGCGTGCGGATTTCGACAAGGGGGAGTTTCGCTTCGTCGCTCAAGTGCTCGGCCATCTCGTCTTCGCCGAGCCTGACAATGCGGCGGCGCGCGCGTTGCTCGCCGACACGCTGGAGCAGCTCGGCTACGTCGCCGAGAGCGCGACCTGGCGCAACGCCTATCTGTTCGGTGCGCAGGAATTGCGCCAGGGCATGCCGAAGGTGCCGGCGCGCCCGCCGATGCCGCGCGAGACGCTGGCGGCGCTGCGCACCTCGCAGCTCTGGGACGTGCTCGGCATCCGCCTTAACGGCCCCAAGGCCGAGGGAAAGCACATCGTGCTGAACTGGAGTTTTTCCGATACCGGCGAGACCTTCGTGCTCAATCTGGAGAACTGCGCGCTGACCTACACCGAGGGCGTCCAAGTGGAGGGCGCCGATGCCAGCTTCACGCTGACGCGCGCAACGCTCGACGAGGTGATCGCCAAGCTGACGAGCTTTCCGGAAGCCGTCGCTGCAGGGAGGGTCAAGCTGTCGGGCAACCCGATGAAACTCGCCGAGCTGATGGACCTGATGGACGAATTCCCGCGCATGTTCGAGATCGTGGAGCCGAAGCGGGCGGTGGTGAGGTAGGGAAGGCCGTGTTGACGCGCTGAGGACGTCACACTCCGCTGTCGTCCCCGCGAACGCGGGGACGACACTGTTGATTGGTCTGCGACGCCGTTGGTTGGCTAGCTTACTCCGCGCTGCTCACCAGCTTGATCCGCGGCGACTGTTCCTCAGCGAGGCTACGGTAGGCGGCGAGGTAATCCAGCGCCATTCGCCGCGCCGTGAAGCGCGTCTCGAACTGTTTGCGAATCGCGGTGCGGTCGAGTTGCGGAAGGCGATTGACGACGCCGGCTGCGCTGAGGATGTCCTCGACGACGAAGCCGGTCAGCCCCTCGTCGATGATCTCCGGCACCGAGCCGCGGTTGAAGGCGACCACCGGCGTTCCGCAGGCCATGGCTTCGATCATCACGAGGCCGAACGGCTCCGGCCAGTCGATCGGCAGCAGAAGGCCGAGCGCGCCGCTCAAAAAGTCCGACTTCTCGTGATCGCTGATCTCGCCGATGAACTCCACCAGCGGATTGTTCTCGATCATCGGCCGGATCAGCTCGTCGTAGTAATCCTGGTCGGCACGATCGACCTTGGCCGCGATCTTCAGCGGAATGCCGCAATGGGTCGCGATCTTGATGGCGCGGTCGACGCCCTTCTCGGGCGCGATGCGGCCGAGCACGGCGAGATATTCCTGTTTCGCCGGCTTCGGCGTCAGCAAATTCTCCGGAAGACCGTGATGAATCGTCGTCACCCAGTTCGCCTGCGGCACCGGCCGTCGCTGCGCATTGGAGATCGAAATGACGGGCATCTTGGAGAAGGTGTTGAACACCGGCTGATGCTCCGGCAGGTCGAGCCGGCCGTGTAGCGTGGTCAGGAACGGCGTCGGCTGGCGGTGGAACAACGACCACGGATAATAGTCGAGATGGAAGTGGAGGAAGTCGAACTCCTCGTCGTCACATTTTTGCCGCACGCGCTCCAGCAGCACCATGTGCAGGGCGTTTGGATCGCGCACGGAACCGTCGAGACGGAGCGCCCTCGGCCACAGTGCATCCAGCTTGGCCGAGGTCTGTGAATCGCCGCTGGCGAACAAAGTCACGTCGTGCCCAAGGGCTACCAACTCTTCCGTCAACCAATGCACCACCCGCTCGGTGCCGCCATACAGCTTGGGTGGAACAGCCTCCGTCAACGGAGCTACCTGCGCGATGCGCATCTCACTATCTCCTTGCGATCATAAAGGTTGAAACCCCCCGCCAGTACGGCACCGGCATGCCAGACAAGGGAACGTTCCCGCACTTGCGAAGTTCCTTCCTCCGAACGTTACATCTTCGACACGTCCGCGGGTCGTCTCGATGCTGCCACGACATCTTCTCAGATCGTCCGCATCCGCATGTCGTGATCGCCCGGCCCGGGAACCGAGGCGACGAGGTCGATGTTCAGTCGATCAGTAACAAAACGAAAATCAGCATAACGGGGCGATAGCCATATGGATCATCTTTCTGGATACGCGCGCAGGCCATTTGCCTTTGTCTTGCGCTATCTTCGGATGCGAATCGCATCGCATCTGGTGATCCTGGCCGCGGTCGTTGCAGCGGTTGCCTGCTCCGTAGGCACCCAATACGGGGTCAAATCGCTCGTCGACGCCTTGTCAGCGGGTCCTTCGCAAGGCGGCGGCGTATGGCTGGCATTCATTTTACTCATGTCGCTGATCGCCGCCGACAACTTCCTGTGGCGGATCGCGAGCTGGACGGCGAGTTTCACCTTCGTTCGTGTCACGGGCGATTTACGGCGTGACATATTTCGTCATCTGACCGGACACGCGCCCAGCTACTTCTCGGACCGGATGCCCGGCATGCTGACGAGCCGCATCACCGCGACGTCGAACGCGGTGTTCACGGTCGAGAACATGTTCGTCTGGAACGTGTTGCCGCCTTGCATTGCCACAATTGCGGCAATCGCCCTGATTGGAACCGTCAGTCCTTACATGGCGCTTGGCCTGATCGTGATTGCCGGCGGCATGGTGGTTGCGATGTTCCGTCTCGCCGCCGCAGGCAAGCCGTTGCACGACGACTTCGCCGACAAGGCCGCCGTGGTCGACGGCGAGATGATCGACGTCATCAGCAACATGCCGCTGGTCCGTGCCTTCTGCGGTATCGGCCACGAGCACGAGCGGTTCGACGCGACGGTGAACCGGGAACTGACCGCGCGGAGCCGCAGCCTGCGTTATCTGGAAAAGCTGCGGCTGTTGCATGCCGCCGTGACCGTGCTTCTGACGATCGCGCTGATGGCCTGGGCAGTCACGCTCTGGCAGCAGGGCGAGGCGACGACCGGCGACGTGGTGCTGGTCTGTACGCTCGGTATCTCCATCCTGAGCGCGACGCGCGACCTTGCGGTGGCGCTGGTCGACGTCACCCAGCACGTTGCGCGACTGACCGAGGCGATCGCCACGCTGCTGGTGCCGCACGATCTGCGCGATCACCCCGACGCCGAGCCGCTGGTGAAGAGCGGCGCGGCGATCGCGTACAATAACGTTACCTTCGGCTATCCCGGCGGCGAGAAGATCTTCGAGCGCTTCAGCCTGCGGCTCCAGCCCGGCCAGCGCGTCGGCCTGGTTGGTCAATCCGGCGGCGGCAAGTCTACGTTGTTCACGCTGCTGCAGCGCTTCTACGACACCGATGAAGGCAGCATCACGATCGACGGACAGGACATTTCGAAGGTCACGCAGCTCAGCCTGCGCGAGGCGATCTCCGTGGTGCCCCAGGATATTTCCCTGTTCCACCGTTCCATCCGCGAGAACATCCGCTATGGTAGGCCGAACGCGACCGATGACGAGGTACTGCGCGCGGCGATCGCGGCGCGCTGCGATTTCGTCGAGAGCCTGCCTGATGGCCTCGACACCATGGTCGGCGACCGCGGCGTCAAGATGTCCGGCGGTCAGCGCCAGCGCATCGCCATCGCGCGCGCGTTTTTGAAGGATGCGCCGATCCTGCTGTTGGACGAGGCGACCGCCGCGCTCGACAGCGAATCGGAGGAGGCCATCCGCGAGGCGCTGTCCCGCCTGATGCGCGGCCGCACGGTGATCGCGATCGCGCATCGGCTGGCGACGCTGCGCAATTTCGATCGCGTGGTGGTGTTGAGGGCCGGCAAGATCATCGAGGACGGCGCGCCCGACCGACTGATGCAGGGTCACGGTCCCTACCGTGAGCTGGTGACGCAGGAGATGAGCCGGCTCGCGAAGTTCGCCGCGTAAACCCAACAGTCGCGTTCGCGTTGGTTGCGTTTCGAAACAAGGCGCAGGGGAGCAGCTCATGGCAGCCGAAGCCGTAACCAAGATCATCTCCGTATCGCAGACGGTGGAGGCCGTCGCGGAGCAGACGTTCTACATTCCGATGACGGGGCCCGCCGCGCGGCCGCGGCGGTCCCTGAAACATGACGACACCTTTATCGTGCTCGACAGCCATGGCGACATCGGCGCGTCGGCCGGCGGGCCGGACGGCCTGTTTCACTACGACACCCGCTATCTGGCGCGGCTGGAGCTCGTGCTCGACGACCTCCAGCCGCTGCTGCTCGGCTCCAACCTGCGCGACGACAATTCGGCGCTCACCGTCGATCTCACCAATCCCGACATCTACCGGCAGGGCCGCCTCGTCTTCCAGAAGGACCTGCTGCACATCGTGCGCACGATTTTCCTGTGGCGCGGCACGGCCTATCAGCGCATCGGCGTGCAGAACCACGGCGACGGCCGCGCCAGTTTCGAGCTGACGCTGCTGTTCGACAACGACTTTGCCGATCTGTTCGAGGTCCGCGGCGAGCGCCGTCCGCGCCGCGGGACCGGCACGAGCAAATTGCTCGGGCCGACCGACGTGCTGTTCGAATATCGCGGCCTCGACGACACCGAGCGCACTACGGGCCTGCATTTCGACCCGCGTCCGACGCGGCTGTCGGTGAATGCCGCGACCTGGCAGCTCGAGCTTGACCCTCATGAATCGAAATCGCTGTTCGTAGCCGTATCCTGCAACCGTCCGGTCGCCGAGAAGCCCGCACGCTTCTTCAGGGGCTTGCTCGCCCATCGCCGCGAGATGCGCCGGTCCACGATGGGCGCCGCCAGCATCGAGACCTCTAATAACATCTTCAACGAGGTGCTGTGCCAGGCCATGGCCGACCTCAACATGCTGATGACGGAGACGCCGCAGGGGCGTTATCCCTATGCCGGCATTCCCTGGTACTCGACGACGTTCGGCCGCGACGGCCTGATCACCGCGCTCCAGATGCTGTGGGTCGATCCGCGCATCGCCAAGGGCGTCTTGCGCCGGCTCGCGCATTTCCAGGCCAAGGCGACAGATCCGCTCGCCGATGCCGCGCCGGGCAAGATCCTGCATGAGATGCGCGGCGGCGAGATGGCGGCGCTGCGCGAGGTGCCGTTCGCGCAATATTACGGCAGCGTCGATTCGACCGCGCTGTTCGTCCTGCTCGCCGGGAGCTATTTCGAACGGACCGGCGACGAGAAGACCTTGATCGAATTATGGCCGGCGATCGAGGCGGGGCTGGCCTGGATCGACGGTCCCGGCGATCCCGACCAGGACGGCTTCGTCGAATACCAGCGCGCCACAGAGAAGGGACTCGCCAACCAGGGTTGGAAGGATTCCTACGACGCGATCTTCCATGCCGACGGCCAGCTTGCGGAAGGCAACATCGCGCTCGCCGAAGTCCAGGGCTACGTGTACGCCGCCAAGCTGCTCGCCGCGCGTTGCGCGCTGCGGCTCGGCAAGCCGGACCGCGTGCGCAAGCTCGAGGCCGAAGCCAGGACGCTGGCCGAGCGCTTCGAGAAGGCATTCTGGTGCGAGGAGCTCGGCACCTACGCGCTCGCCCTCGACGGCAGGAAGCGGCCCTGCAAGGTGCGGACTTCGAACGCCGGCCAGGTGCTGTTCAGCGGCATGATCCGCGAGGACCGTGCCCGCCTCGTCGCCGCCGATCTGATGCGGCCGCATTTCTTCTCGGGCTGGGGTATCCGCACCGTCGCGCAGGGCGAAGTGCGCTATAACCCGATGTCATATCATGACGGGTCGATTTGGCCGCACGACAACGCGCTGATCGCGCTCGGGCTCGCGCGCTACGGCCTGAAGCATTCGGTCGCGCATGTCTTCAAGGGGCTGTTCGACGCCGCCACTTATATGGACCTGCGCCGGTTGCCCGAATTGTTCTGCGGCTTCCGGCGCGAGAAGCGGCGCGGCCCGACGCTCTATCCGGTCGCCTGCGCGCCGCAGGCCTGGGCCAGCGCGACGCCGTTCACGCTGCTGGAGGCGGCGCTCGGCATCGAGTTCGACGTGGCGCGCAGCGAGATTCGCCTGCGCAACCCGCATCTGCCGGCGTTCCTCAACGAGGTGATCCTGCGCGATCTCAGGCTCGGCGATTCCAGCGTCGATCTTCGCGTCAGCCGCCACGGCGACGACGTGGCGCTGGAAGTCTTGCGCACGCGCGGCCAGATCCAGGTGTCGATCGTGCTGGCGCGCTAGCGGCGCGCGGGGAGAGTGTCATGCGTGCGATCGGAGCGTTGTTCCTTGGCATAGCCATCGTCGCGGGCCTGGCGGCGGCCACGTCGCGCGCTGCAGAGGAGCCGCCTGCAGGGCAGAGCGAGGCGAAAGCGCCGACGGCACCGTCGCCGACCTCGGCCGTCCCTGTCACGCCGAAGGACGCCGCGCCGCCGCCGTCGGTGACCATCATCGGTGCGAGCGAGGCCCATGGCGTGCTCGGCCGCGACGTGCGTAGCGCCGCGGATGAAGACATGGGCCGCATCGTCGACGTCATCGTCGACCGCGGCGGCCATGTCCGCGCCGCAGCCATCGATTTCGGCGGATTTCTCGGCGTCGGCAGCCGCAAGATCGTGGTGGATTGGAACGCATTGCGCTTCGGCAAGATTGCCAACAAGAAAGACAGCATCACGCTGGAACTGACCAAGGCGCAGGTCGCGGCCGCGCCCGAATACAAGGAAGACACGCCGATCGTCGTGCTCGGCGCATCCGGCAGCCTTCAACCGCTGCAAGCGATCCAGTGAGGTGCCGGGAGGGCTGACCGCCTGTGCTGTTGTCGAGGAAGCCGAACCATGCAGATCGTGACGGCCGCGCCGAGCAGGACAACGTCGCCGCGCCATCGGCCGCGGGCATTCCTGCGCCGTCGCGCCAGAGCCTGCGCGGCCTCGACTGGTTCATCTTCTTCCTCGCCGACGTGCAGACCGGATTCGGTCCCTTCATCGCGGTCTATCTGACGACCCAGAAATGGACCCAGGTCGAGATCGGCCTCGTGCTGTCGATCGGTGGTATCGTCGCGTTGATCGGGCAGATGCCGGGCGGGGCGATCATCGATGCCGCGAAATCGGAGCGACTGGTCGCCGCCCTCGCGATCGCGACCATCGGCGCTTGCGCGCTGGCCTATGCGGCGATGCCGATCTTTCCCGTGGTGGTGGCCGCGGCCACCTTGCACGCGGCGGCGAGCTGCGTGCTGGGGCCGGCGATTGCGGCGATCAGCCTTGGTCTGGTCGGCCCGTTCGCGATCGGCGAGCGGCTCGGCCGCAACGCGCGCTTTGCCTCCCTCGGTAATGGCGTTGCCGCGGCGGTGATGGGTACCGCGGGCTATCTGTTGTCGAGCCGCTCGGTCTTCCTGGTCACCTTCCTGCTCGCGATCCCCACCCTGATCGCGCTCTCGCGCATCCGTGAGAATGAGGTCGACATCGCCCGCTGTCATGGCGAGATGCCGCGCGAATCGGCGGATCGCGGCGACACCAACATCTGGCACCTGATCCGGCAGCGTCCGCTCATCGTCTTCGCGCTCAGCGTGCTGCTGCTGCAACTCGCGAATGCCGCGATGATGCCACTGATGGCGAGTGCAGTGACGGCGCGGTCCGCCCAATGGGCGACAGTGCTCGTCGCCTTTTGCATCGTCGTTCCGCAAGCGATCGTGGCGCTGCTGTCACCGACGGTCGGCCGCAAGGCGCAAGCGTGGGGCAGGCGGCCGCTGCTGCTGATCGGGTTCGGTGCGCTGGCGATTCGCGGCCTGTTGTTTGCGACCGTGCGCGATCCGTATCTGCTGGTCGCCGTGCAGGTGTTTGACGGCATCACCGCGGCGGTGTTCGCGGTGATGATTCCGCTGATCGTGGCCGACGTCGCCTTTGGCAGCGGCCATTTCAACCTGGCGCAGGGCATCGTCGGCACCGCAACCGGCATCGGCGCGTCGCTGAGCACGGTGCTCGGAGGCTATGTCAGCGACAAGTTCGGCAATGCGACCGCCTTCATCGGGCTGTCGGGTGTGGCCGCGACCGGGCTCTTGCTGATTCTCTTCGTGATGCCGGAGACGCGGCGCACGGCATGACTCGAGGCCCAAAGAAAAAGGCCGGCCGAAACGCGTTCGGCCGGCCAAGTGGGTAGGAGGAGGAAGATCAGGCGAAGCTCAAGCGTCGAGATGTTGCAGGCGCTGGCGGTTGCGCAGCACGATCTGGCGGGCGCCGGAGAAGCCCAGAATTCCCTGGGCGTGGAGCTGCGACAGCGCGCGCGACACGGTTTCGAGGGTGAGGCCGAGATAGTCGCCGATGTCGCGGCGGCACATCGGCAGCGCCATCATGCCGGCAACGGCGAGGCGGCGGTCCATTTCGAGCAGGAAGGTCGCAACGCGCTCCATCGCGGTCTTGCGGCCCAGCAGCAGCATGTGGTCCTCGGCATGGCGCAGCTCGGAGGCGGTCATGGCCCAGAGCTTGCGGGCGACCTGGACGTCGGTGCCTGCGGCCTTCTCGAGGCTGGCGCGCTTCACGAGACGCACGGTGGTGTCGATGATGGCTTCGGCAGCAAGGCGGTGAGCGGGACCGGATTCGAGGCCGAACACGTCGCCGGGAAGATGGAAGGCGCCGATCTGGCGGCGGCCGTCGGACAGGAGCTTGTAGCTGCTTACTGCGCCGGACACGACCTGGTAGACATATTCGGCCGGCTCGTCCTCGCCATAGATCTCCTCGTCCTTGCGGTAGGAGAACTCGGTGGCGACGAGGCCGACATGGCCGGTGATGGCGCCGAACTGGTCGGTGACGGGATGGCCGGGGGCGATCTTGCCAACAATCTGGGTGTTGATCGCCTGGGTGTTGAGGGTCTGGGTGAGCATCTGCGCCATCTCCGTTGTGATGACGCTTTGGTACGCGGTATCGGGGGCTTCGAAAATTTCGAGCGATATCTTAAGGGGGTCTACCTACGTAGAATCCCGTAGGTCACGCGCGGGGGCGGTCCTGAATGGCGCGGCGAATGCGCTTGATCAGGGTTTCGTCGAGAAGCGGCTTCAAAACCACGTCCTTGACGCCCGCCGCAGCCGCACGGGTCGAGATGTTCTCGTCCGGATAGCCGGTGATCAGGATCACGGGGGCGCCGCGGTCGGCCTCGCGCAGGCGGCCCGCAAGCTCGATGCCGTTGATGTCGGGCATCTTGTAGTCGATCACGTAGCAGTCCGCCCCGCGCGCGCCGCCGGCGTTGAGCAGCGCGGTGCCGCTCCTGAAGGTCCGCACGGCAAAGCCGTCGGTTTCCAGCAGGAACCGCAGAGAGCCCAGGACGGCGGCATCATCATCGACCACGTAGACGGTGGGGAGCGCTGAGGACGACGGCCGCTCGTGATGTGAACCGACCTCGATCATGCTGCTTGGCTAGCACGGCGCCGGGAAGGGGCCTTGACTTGGCTCAATCCCGTTTGCCCCTATCCGACGTGCCTCAATCGTTGAGCATGCCGGCGCGCATTGCGAGGCGGACCAGCTCCGACAGGCTGTTGGCTTGCATCTTGGTCATGACGTTGGCGCGGTAGACTTCGATGGTGCGCGGGCTGATGTCGTATTCGCGGGCGATCAGCTTGTTGGACAGGCCCGCGATCAGCCCCTCCATGACCTGGCGCTCCCGGGGGCTCAAGGAGGCGACGCGGGCGGCGATGTCCTGGGTGACGGCGTCGCTCTTGGCGGCGGGCTCGGCCTGGCGGATCGCCGATTCGATCATGGTGGTGAGGCGGTCGTCCTCGAACGGCTTTTCCAGGAAGTCGACCGCGCCCAGCTTCATCGCCTCGACCGCGAGCGGCACGTCGCCATGACCGGTCATGATCAGGATCGGAAACGGGCTCTGCTGCGCCTTCATCCGCTTGAGCAGCTCGATCCCGTCGAGTCCCGGCATGCGCACGTCGGAGACGACGCAGCCGAAGGCGAGGCCGGGCAGGGCGTCGATGAAGCTCTGCGCATTGTCGAACAGTGTGACGCCGAAGCCGGCCGAATCCAGCAGGAAGTTCAGCGAATCCCGCATCGCCGCATCGTCGTCGATGACGTAGATATGTCCCTTGGTGGTCATGAATTGGTTCTCGTCAGTCAGTTCTCGGCGGTCGCCGGCAAGGTGAAGCGGAATGTCGCGCCGCCCGATGCATTGCTCTCGGCCCACATGCGGCCGCCGTGAGCTTCGATGATCGAGCGGCTGATGGACAGTCCCACGCCCATGCCGGTTTCCTTGGTGGTGAAGAAGGTCTGAAACAGGTTTGGAATGACGTCGCCCTGGAAGCCGGAGCCGGTGTCGGAGACCTCCACCTCGATCATGTCGTCGGCGACGCGGGTGTTGGCGACGACGAGCTCGCGGCGCGACGACTGCGCCATCGCCTCCAGCGCGTTGCGGAACAGATTGACCAGCACCTGCTGGATCTGCACCCGGTCGGCGAGGACGAGATCGGCGTCGGGATCGAGGCTGAAGCGGAGCTGCACGTTCTGCTCGCGCGCGCCGGCGAGCCCGAGCGCGCCGGCCTCCTCGATCAGCTTGGACAGGCTCTCGACCCGCTTCTCCGACTCGCCGCGCGAGACGAAGTCGCGCAGGCGCCGGATGATCTGGCCGGCGCGCAAGGCCTGCTCCGCCGCGCGATCCAGCGCGCTTTCGATCTTCGGCGTGTTCGCGTCGGTGCTGCCGGCGAGCAGCCGCCGCGATCCCTTCATGTAATTGCTGATCGCGGCCAGCGGCTGATTGAGCTCGTGGGCTAGCGCGGAGGCCATTTCGCCCATCGCGGTCAGTCGCGAGACGTGGACCAGCTCGGATTGCAATTCCTGGAGCCGGGCCTGGGTCTGCTGGTGCTCGGTGAGGTCGCGGACGAATCCCGTGAAATAGGGCTCGCCGGCGGATTCCATCTCTCCGATCGACAGGTGCATCGGAAAGGTCGTGCCGTCGCGGCGCTTGCCGGTCACGATGCGGCCGATGCCGATGATGTGCGGATCGTTCGTGGAGCGGTAGCGGGCGATGTAGCCGTCATGGCGGGTGCGATCGGGCTCCGGCATCAGAATGCTGACGTTCTGACCGATTGCCTCGTGCTCGGACCAGCCGAACAGGCGCTCCGCAGCCGTGCTGAACAGCTGCATAATGCCGTGGCCGTCGATGACGATCATGGCGTCGGGAATAGTATGGAGAATCGAGCGGAGGTGGGTCTCGCGCGTGCGCAGCGCCTCCTCGACCTGCTTTTCCTCGTCGATGTCGAGAAAGATGCCGCTGAGATGACGCGCCGTGCCGGCTTCGTCCCGAATGAGTCCGGCCCGGGCGCGGATCCATTGCCCGTTGCCTGAGGTGTTCGCGACCTTGAAAGACACGTCGAAGCTGCCGCCACGCTCGGAAACGCGCTTGATTGCGCTCTCGACCCGCTCCCTGTCCGTCGGTTGAAGCCGCGACAGGAAGAGATCGTAGCTCGCCGGCTGACCCGGCTCGACGCCGAGCAGGGCTCTGGCGGTATCGGACCAATCCAATTCCCGTGTCGCGAGGTCGAGATCCCAGGTGCCGACGCCAAACCCTTCGATCCGAACGCGAAAACGTTCGCCCCCACCGTCGTCCTGCGAGTGCGTTACGCGGGTCGGCGACAAATGATGTTCCTCATCCTGATGCGGCGGCTCCGGACGCGGTTACCGCTCCCCTAATGTCGCCTAAGGCCGGGCCGGAGGCAAGTTCTGTCGGCTTGCCGATTGACGGCAAGTCGGGCGCCGGCGCCCTCCTTGATCTATCTCATCCCGATGTGCGGAGGCAGGCGTAAATTTTACCAAAGTCTTTGCACTGGAGAATACCGATGACATACGCGACGGTGATGGTCAGCCTGGCGCTCGACCAATCCAACGAAGCGCGCCTTCAGGTCGCGGGCGAACTCGCCGAACGATTCGAGGCCACGCTCGTCGGGGTTGCTGCAGCCCGGTTTACGCCGCCGCTTTATTTCACCGACGGTGCGGAGGCCCAGCGCCTGATCGATCAGGAGGAGGCCTCAGTCAAGCGGTGTCTGGGCGATCTGGAGGCGGAATTCCGCGCCGCGACCCGGACTCGCGGCGGGCGCGTGGAATGGCGCTGCGCCACGGATTTTCCCACGCGGTTCGTCCTGGCTCAGGCGCGCTGCGCCGACATCATCGTCAGCGGCGGGCAGAGTCCGGCCTTCTCCGATGCCTTTTCGCTCGCAAGCCCCAGGGACTTGGTGATGCAGGTCGGCCGACCGTTGCTGGTGGTGCCTGATCGAATCAACTGGCTCGATCTGCGGAATGTGCTGGTGGCGTGGAAGGACACGCCGGAGGCGCGGCGGGCGGTGGCCGATGCGCTTCCGATGCTGCGCAAGGCAAGAGACGTCACCATCGCCACAATTCCGGAACGCGACGACGACCGTTCGGTCGTGATGGCCGGCGTCACCGACGTTGCCGCCTGGCTCGCCCGCCACGGCGTCACCGCGGCCGCGCGGGTCTGCGAAGGCGCCCGGAACGAAACCGCCGCCGCGCAATTGGAGAAAGTCGCCGGCGACGTCGATGCCGGACTGATCGTTGCGGGTGCCTATGGTCATTCGAGGTTTCGTGAATTGATCCTGGGAGGCGTCACCCAATATCTGGTCACGCAGACCGCCCGCAGCGTGCTGCTGTCGCACTGACGGCCGGCCAGAATCGAATCGAGGAGGACGCGCCGTGTACAGATTTCTTGAACAGACCGTCGACGGCTACATGACACGCAACGTCAAGGCGGTGCAGCGCGACCGTGACCTGCTCGAGCTCAGCCAGATGTTCGAGACCGACGATTTCAACTCCTATCCGGTCGAGGACGACGGGCAGGTGGTCGGCATCGTCACCAAATTCGACATCCTGAAGTGCTTCGCCTTCACGCCGAGCCAGATGCTGCCGCGCTATCACGACCTGATGAGCCGCAAGATCGGCGACGTCATGACGCCCGAGTTCATCTATGTCAGCCCCGACACGCGGCTGACGCGCGTGCTCCAGATCATGGTGGAGCACCGCATCAGGAGCATCATCGTGCTCGATGGTGCGCAGAAGCTGGTCGGAATCATCGCCCGTGAGGATGTCATCGCGGCGCTGAAGGAGACGGCGCGCGACTGACGCACTATCCCTGATCGATTTCATTGTCGCCTCCGTGATCATACGGAGGTTATTCCCGCTTGCGGCGTCACGCCGGGCGGCCTGCTCGTGCGTCGAGATTTTGAAGGGAACCAGCGGGATCGCCTGCTCCGAAGAACTTAAATGCCGCTCTTGATTTCAATCAATTCCGAGTGAGGATGAATGTGGTTTCTGGCGCTGTGTTCTTTCAGAGAGAATCCGCATGAGCCAGCCCTCCATCTCCAAATCCATGACCATCGGTGAAAGCGGCCTGGCTGTCGTGTTCGCAGTCACCGCTTTCCTCTGCGTGGTCGCTTCGGCCAAGGCGCTCGATGCGCCGTTCGCCTTCCACGCCGCGCTCAGCGCGGCGGCGAGCCTTGCTGCGGTGTTCGTCATCGTCAACCGCTACCTCGACCGTCCGGTGGCGCTGCCGCCACAGGAGATCAACGGGCGCCCGAACTACAACATGGGCCCGATCAAATTCTCCTCCTTCATGGCGATGTTCTGGGGCATTGCCGGCTTCCTCGTCGGCCTCATCATCGCCTCGCAGCTGGCATGGCCTGCGCTGAACTTCGACCTGCCCTGGACCAGCTTCGGCCGCCTGCGGCCGCTGCACACCTCCGCCGTGATCTTCGCCTTCGGCGGCAACGTGCTGATCGCGACCTCCTTCTACGTGGTGCAGAAGTCCTGCCGCGCGCGCCTCGCCGGCGACCTCGCGCCGTGGTTCGTCGTGGTGGGCTACAATTTCTTCATTCTGATCGCCGGCACCGGCTATCTGCTCGGCGTCACTCAATCGAAGGAATATGCCGAGCCGGAATGGTATGCCGACCTGTGGCTGACCATCGTCTGGGTCGTCTATCTGCTCGTCTTCCTTGCCACCGTCATCAAGCGCAAGGAGCCGCACATCTTCGTCGCGAACTGGTTCTATCTCGCCTTCATCGTGACGATCGCGGTGCTGCATCTCGGCAACAACCCCGCGCTTCCCGTCTCGGTGTTCGGCTCGAAGTCCTACGTCGCCTGGGGCGGCATCCAGGACGCCATGTTCCAGTGGTGGTACGGCCACAACGCGGTCGGCTTCTTCCTGACCGCCGGCTTCCTCGCCATCATGTACTACTTCATCCCGAAGCGCGCCGAGCGGCCGATCTATTCTTACCGGCTGTCGATCATCCACTTCTGGGCGCTGATCTTCCTCTACATCTGGGCAGGTCCCCACCATCTGCACTACACGGCGCTGCCGGACTGGACGCAGACGTTGGGCATGACCTTCTCGATCATGCTGTGGATGCCCTCCTGGGGCGGCATGATCAACGGCCTGATGACGCTGTCGGGTGCCTGGGACAAGCTGCGCACCGATCCCGTGCTGCGCATGCTCGTGGTCTCCGTCGCCTTCTACGGCATGTCGACCTTCGAAGGCCCAATGATGTCGATCAAGGTGGTCAACTCGCTCAGCCACTACACCGACTGGACCATCGGCCACGTGCACTCCGGCGCGCTCGGCTGGGTCGGCTTCGTGTCCTTCGGCGCGCTCTACTGCCTGGTGCCGTGGGCCTGGAATCGCAAGGGACTCTACAGCCTGAAGCTCGTCAACTGGCACTTCTGGGTCGCGACCCTCGGCATCGTCCTCTACATCTCGGCGATGTGGGTGTCCGGCATCCTCCAGGGCCTGATGTGGCGCGCCTACACCTCGCTCGGCTTCCTCGAATATTCCTTCATCGAGACCGTCGAGGCGATGCATCCCTTCTACATCATCCGCGCCGCCGGCGGCGGGCTGTTCCTGATCGGCTCGTTGATCATGGCCTATAACCTCTGGATGACCGTTCGCGTCGGCGAGGCGGAAGTCCAGATGCCCGTCGCTCTTCAGCCGGCGGAATGAGGAGCTCCACCATGTCGTTCTGGACACGCCACCAAATCTTCGAAAAGAACTCGATCATCCTGATCGTCGGCATCCTGCTGGTGATCGCGATCGGCGGGCTCGTCGAGATCACCCCGCTGTTCTACCTCAAGAGCACGATCGAGAAGGTCGACGGGGTCAGGCCCTACACGCCGCTGGAGCTGGCGGGCCGCAACGTCTATGTCCGCGAGGGCTGCTATCTCTGCCACTCGCAGATGGTCCGCCCGCTGCGCGACGAGGTCGAGCGCTACGGCCACTTCTCGCTCGCCGCGGAGAGCATGTACGACCATCCGTTCCAGTGGGGCTCGAAGCGCACCGGTCCCGACCTCGCCCGCGTCGGCGCAAAGTATTCCGACGACTGGCACGTCACCCATCTGACCAACCCGCGCGCGATCGTGCCGCAGTCGGTGATGCCGGGCTATCCGTTCCTCAGCCAGACCGAGGTCGATCCGGACACGATCGCCGACCACATGCGCACGCTGAAGGCCGTCGGCACGCCTTATACGGACGACCAGATCGCCAACGCGGGCGCCGACATGAAGGCCCAGGCCGACCCGGACAATTCCGGCGGCGACGCCTTCAACAAGCGCTACGCCAAAGCCGTTGTGCGCAATTTCGACGGCAAGGCCGGCACGCCGACCGAGATGGACGCGCTGGTCGCATACCTGCAGATGCTCGGCACGCTGGTCGACTTCAAGATCTACAACGAGAAAGCCAATCTTCGCTGAGAAGGCATGAACGATGAAAGCTATCCTGTCAGTCCATAATCTAGCGTCCGAGCTCGTGACGACGATCTGGACCCCGGTGTTCGTCGCGATCTTTCTCGCGATCATCGCCTACGCATTTTGGCCCCGTAACAAGGCTGTCTTCGACGAAGCAGCGCACCTGCCGTTGCGGGAGGAGTGAGAGACCATGACCGATCATCATAGCGACATCGACTCCGTCTCCGGCAAGTCCACGACTGGACACGAGTGGGACGGTATCAAGGAGCTCAACACACCGCTGCCGCGCTGGTGGGTGATCTCGTTCTACCTCACCATCATCTGGTCGATCGGCTACTGGATCGTCTATCCGGCCTGGCCGCTGATCTCCAGCAATACCACGGGCATGTTCGGCTACTCCTCGCGCGCCGACGTCGCGGTCGAGCTCGCCAACCTCGAGAAGATCCGAGGTGACAAGATGGCGGCGCTGGGCGTCGCCTCGCTCGCCGACATCGAGAAGGACCCAGCCTTGCTGGCGCTCGCCCGCGCCAAGGGCAAGACCGTGTTCGGCGACAATTGCGCGCCTTGCCACGGCTCCGGCGCCGCCGGCGCCAAGGGCTATCCGAACCTGAACGACGACGACTGGCTGTGGGGCGGCACGCTCGACCAGATCATGCAGACCATCCAGTTCGGCGCGCGCTCCGGTCATGCCAAGACCCATGAGGGCCAGATGCTCGCCTTCGGCAAGGACGGCGTGCTGAAGGCCGACGAGATCGTCACGGTCGCCAATTACGTGCGGTCGCTGTCGGGCCTTTCGACCCGCAACGGCTTTGATGCCGCCAAGGGCGAGAAGATCTTTGCGGAGAATTGCGTCGCCTGCCACGGCGACGGCGGCAAGGGCAATTTGGAAATGGGCGCCCCGAACCTCACCGACAAGATCTGGCTCTACGGCTCCGACGAAGCGGCTCTGATCGAGACCATCAGCCAGGGCCGCGCCGGCGTGATGCCGGCCTGGGAAGGGCGGCTCGATCCCGCCACCATCAAGGCGATGGCTGTCTACGTCCACTCGCTGGGCGGTGGAAAATAGCAGATCTCGCTGCAGACGGGGGTGAACAAAAATGCCCCCGTTTGCGCTGGATCAACTGACGCGGCGGTGTCGGGTCTAGGTTCAATCGCACCTTTTCGAGAAGCTCCAGGCGATGAACAAGACCGTGAACCCCAAAGACCTCACATCGGAAGATGACGTCGGGCCACTCTACGCAGCCCACAAGAAGGTCTATCCCCAGAGCGTCTCCGGCACGTTCCGCCGGATCAAATGGAGCCTGATGGCGATCTGCCTCGGCGTCTATTATTTCCTGCCGTTCGTGCGCTGGAACCGCGGTCTCGGCGCCCCCAGCCAGGCGGTGCTGATCGATCTTCCCAATAGCCGCTTCTACTTCTTCTTCATCGAGCTGTGGCCGCAGGAGGTCTACTACTTTACCGGCCTGTTGATCGTGGCCGCGGTGGCGCTGTTCCTGATGAACTCGGTCGGTGGTCGCATCTGGTGCGGCTATCTCTGTCCGCAGACGGTCTGGACCGACTTGTTCTATGCCGTCGAACGCCTGGTCGAGGGTGACCGGCGCGAGCGGATGAAGAAGGACAAATCGTCCGACCCGTTGAAGCTCGAGCGGATCTCCGAGATCGTGCTCAAGCATTCGATCTGGCTCATGATCGCCTGGTGGACCGGCGGCGCCTGGGTGCTCTACTTCAACGACGCGCCAACCCTGGTGAAGGAGCTCGTCACCTTCCAGGGCCCGATGATTGCCTATGTCTGGATCGGAATCCTCACGGCGACGACCTATCTGCTCGCCGGCTACATGCGCGAGCAGGTCTGTACCTATATGTGCCCGTGGCCGCGCATCCAGGCCGCGCTCACCGACGAATGGGCGCTGAATGTCACCTACCGCTACGATCGCGGCGAGAAGCGCACCTCGGTCAAGAAGGCCGCCGAACTGCGCGCGCTCGGCGAGCAGGTTGGCGATTGCGTCGATTGCTACCAATGCGTCGCGGTTTGCCCGACCGGCATCGATATCCGCAACGGACCGCAGATGGAATGCATCCAGTGCGGCCTGTGCATCGACGCTTGCGACAACGTCATGACCAAGATCGGCCGGCCGAAGCGACTGATCGGTTACGACAACGACATCAACATCCATCGCCGCCAGGAGGGCAAGGCGCCGATCTACCGGATCGTCCGGCCCCGCACCATCGTCTACAGCGCGATCATCGCGGCCATCGGCGGCTTCATGGTCTACACGCTGGCGACGCGCCGCCTGCTCGACGTCAACGTGCTGCATGATCGCAATCCGGTTGCGGTCAAGCTCAGCGACGGCTCGATCCGCAACGCCTACACGGTGCGCCTGCTGAACAAGAGCGGCTACGACCGCGCTATCGCCATCGACGTGGAGGGGCCAGCCAACCCCACGATGCATGTCGTCGGCGTCGATTCGGTGACGCCGGACCGGCCGATCATCGTGATTCCGCGCGACTCCACCAGTGAGCTGCGGCTGCTCGTCACCGCGCCAGCCGAGAACAATCCGGAGAAGTCGATTCCCGTCCGCTTTCACGTCATGGACATCGGACTAGGCGTCGCCGCGAGCGCCGTCGACAATTTCGTCGCGCCGTAGATCCAGGAGACTATCATGGCATCCGCCCCGAAGCCGCTGACCGGAACCAAAGTCTTCCTGATGCTGGTCGCCTTTTTCGGCCTCGTGATCGGCGTCAACGTCACGATGATGAAGCTCGCGATCGCGACGCTGCCCGGCACCGAGGTCGACAGCCCCTATGCCGCGGGACTGACCTATGATCGCGAGATCTCGGCAGCGCAGGACCAGACCGCGCGCAAATGGAAGGTCAACGCCCATATCGAGCGCCGCAGCGACGGCGGTGCCTTGCTTCAGGTCGAAGCACGCGATGCCGGCGGCCAGCCGATCGCCGGACTTAAATTCGGCGGCCGGCTGGAGCGGCCGACCGACAAGCGCGCCGATCTCGCCGTCGAGCTCACCGAAACCGGCATCGGCCTCTATCGCGGCAATGCCGCCTCCGTCGCGCCCGGGCAATGGGATCTGGTGATCGAGGGCGAGGCGCGGGGGACGCGCGTGTTCCTGTCGCGTAATCGCGTGATCCTGAACTGAAGGATTTCGACATGCACGTCACGCGGGACTTTTCGCACTACGTCCGGGCTGCGGCCGAGGGCGTCCAGCACATCGATCTCGCGGTCGAAGGCGTTCATTGCGCCGGATGCATGGCCAAGATCGAACGCGGCCTGTCCGCCATTCCTGACGTCACGCTGGCTCGCGTCAACCTCACCGACCGCCGCGTCGCGCTGGAATGGAAGGCTGGCACGCTCGACCCAGGTCGGTTCATCGATCGCCTCGAGGAGCTCGGCTACAAGGCCTATCCGTTCGAGACCGAGAGCGCGGAGGCGTCCGAGGTCGCCGAATCGCGTTTCCTGCTGCGCTGCCTCGGCGTCGCCGCCTTTGCCACCATGAACGTGATGATGCTATCGATCCCGGTGTGGTCGGGCAACGTCTCGGACATGCTGCCCGAGCAGCGCGACTTCTTCCACTGGCTGTCGGCGCTGATCGCATTGCCGGCGGCGGCCTATGCCGGCCAGCCGTTCTTTCGCTCGGCCTGGCGTGCGCTGTCGGCGAAGGCGACCAACATGGACGTGCCGATCTCGATCGGCGTGATCCTCGCGCTCGGCATGTCCGTAGTCGAAACCATCCACCACGCCGAGCACGCCTATTTCGACGCGGCGATCATGCTGTTGACCTTCCTGCTCGTCGGCCGCTTCCTCGACCAGAACATGCGGCGGCGGACCCGCGCGGTCGCGGGCAATCTTGCCGCGCTGAAGGCGGAGACGGCCGCGAAGTTCGTCGGCTCCGACGAGATCTCGCAGGTGCCGGTGGCCGCGATCCATCCGGGCGACATCGTGCTGCTCAGGCCCGGCGAACGCTGTGCGGTCGACGGCACCGTGATCGAGGGCCGTTCGGAGATCGACCAGAGCCTGATCACCGGCGAGACGCTCTATGTCACGGCCGGGCAGGGCACGCCGGTCTATGCGGGCTCGATGAACATCTCCGGCACGTTGCGGGTGCGAGTCTCGGCGGCGTCCGAGGCGACGCTGCTCGCCGAGATCACGCGGCTGCTCGACAACGCGCTGCAGGCGCGCTCGCGCTACATGCGGCTTGCCGACCGTGCTTCGCGTCTCTACGCGCCGGTGGTGCATGCGACCGCGCTTCTGACCATCCTCGGTTGGGTCATCGCCGGCGCGTCCTGGCATGATGCGATCGTGACGGGCGTTGCCGTGCTGATCATCACCTGTCCCTGCGCGCTGGGGCTCGCCATTCCGACCGTGCAGACGGTCGCCTCCGGCGCGATGTTCAAGTCCGGGGTGTTGCTCAATTCCGGCGATGCGATCGAGCGGCTGGCCGAAGCCGATCATGTCATCTTCGACAAGACCGGCACGCTGACGCTGCCCGATCTCGAAGTGATGAATGCCGCTAACATCCCCGCCGACATCTTCGAGCTCGCCGGCCGGCTCGCGCTGTCGAGCCATCATCCGGTCGCCGCCGCGGTCGCGCAGGCGGCCGGCGCCAGATCGCCTGTTGTCGGTGCGGTCGAAGAGGCCGGGCAGGGCGTCCGTGCGACCGTGGAGGGCGTCGAGCTTCGCCTCGGCCGCCCCTCCTTCTGCGGCGCCGAGGCGTTGGTTGGAAGCGCCGTTGTCGATCCCGAAGCTTCCATCGTCGCTTTCAGCAAGGGCAGCGAAAGGTTCATCCTCTCGGTCCGCCAGGGCCTGCGTCCGGATGCGCAGGCCGTGATCGCGGCGCTGAAGGCGCGCAACATCGGCATCGAGATTCTATCCGGCGATCGGGAGCCGGCAGTGATCGCGGCGGCCCATGCGCTGGGGATCGCTGAATGGCGTGCCGGCGTCACGCCGGCCGACAAGATCGCGCGGATCGAGGAATTGAAGCGGCGCGGCGTCAAGGTGCTGATGGTCGGCGACGGCATGAACGACGCGCCTTCGCTGGCGGCAGCCCATGTTTCGATGTCGCCGATCTCGGCCGCGCATCTGAGCCAGGCCACCGCCGATCTCGTCTTCCTCGGCCGGCCGCTGGCGCCGGTGGTTGCCGCCATCGACGCCTCGCGCAAGGCGCTGCATCTGATGCGGCAGAATCTCTGGCTTGCGATCGGCTACAATGTGCTCGCGGTGCCGGTTGCGATCAGCGGCGTCGTGACGCCCCTGATCGCGGCGGCGGCCATGAGCGGATCGTCGATCCTGGTGATGCTGAATTCGCTGCGCGCGCGTAGCGCCTCGCGGGAGATCTTGTGATGGAGATCCTGGTCATCCTGGTCCCGCTGGCGCTGATGCTCGGCGGCGCCGGTCTCGTCGCCTTCCTGTGGTCACTCAGAAGCGGCCAGTACGACGATCTCGACGGCGCCGCCTGGCGCGCCATCGCCGACGACGAACCGCCGCAGGAAGTGCCGGCCAAGCGTTAGCGCTTCAAGTTCAGTGCGAGCAGGCCAGCGGCCGCAAGGGCTATGCCCACGCCAGTCACGCAAGCGTGCCAGCCAAAGGCATCGAACAGTCGGCCGAGCACGGCGGTGCCGACGAGCCCTCCACAGAAGTAGCACGCTAGATAGGTGCCACTGGCGACGCCGCGGTGCTCGGTCGCGGTCTGCCCGACGAAGCCGGTCGCTGCCGCCTGTGCAAAGAAGGTCCCGGCCGCGACCAGCACCATTCCGGTGAGCACTTCAGGCAGCCGCCCAGTCAGCATCAGCGGCAGGCCGATGCCGGCAACGGCGAGCGAGCCCCAGATCGTCGGGCGTGCTCCGATGCGTGAGGTAACCCGCCCCGCCAGCAAGGTCGTGACGACCGAGGGCAGGAACACCAGATAGACAAGGCCAAGATCCATCATGCCGAGCGACAGCGGCGGCCGGACCAGAACGAAATTGACGAAGGTGAAGGTGCCGATGAAGGCGAACAGGATGCAAAAGCCAATGCCGTAGGCCGCGCGCAATTGCGGATTGCGCCAGTGCGCGATGGTGGCTTTGAGCGGCGAAGCCGCCGGCGCCGCCGCATGCATCGGCGGCACGCGCCTGATCGTGAAATAGACCAGCACTGCGCCGGCGAGATTGAGCGCTGCGAACAGATAGAAATTCCAGGCGAGGCCCAGGCCGTCGGCAATTGCGGCCGAGATCAGCCGGCCGACGAGGTTGCTGGCGACATTTCCGGTGATGTAGGCGGCAAAAGCGCCGCCCGCATCTATCGCGCTGCATTGCTCGCCGAGATGAGCCAGTGTCAGCGCGAAGGCAGAGGCCATGCACAGGCCCTGCGCGACGCGCAGGGCGGTGAAGACGGCGAGATTTGGCGCGATCGCCAGCAGGCCGGTCGGAAGCGCGAGCAGCGCCAGGCTGAGCAGGATGCCGGTCCGGCGGTCGATATGCGGGCTGAGAAAGCCAATCACGAGGCTGGCTGCGGCCATGCCGAACGTGCTGGCGTTGACGGCAAAGCTCATCGCCGCGGGCGTGACATCGTAATGGCGCGCCAGGGAGGGCAGGATCGCCTGCGTTGCGAAGAGATCGACGACGGTCAGGAACGCGGTGAGGCCGATCACGAGCGAGCGTAGCGCCAGACCCGGCGCCCGCGCCTCCATCGTCATGGCGGCCGGTTTGATCGGCGCGGAAAGATCGGTCATGGCGATTGTCCTGTAGGGATGCGGCGCCCGGGGAAAGTCCGGGCGCCACCTCTCGTAACGAAATGCGATGGGGCCGGGGGCGCTCGGTTACATGTGGTGGTCGTTGGGATCCTTGCGGACATCGCCGACATAGAGAATGACGGTCTCCTTGCCGAGGTTCTTCCACCAATGCGAGGTGCCGTGAACCTCGGGGCGGATGTCGCCGGCCTTGTGCACGATCGGATCGACGCAGTTGGAGGCGTATTCGACGATCTCGCCCTGTTGCACGAAAATGAGAGCGGGGCGGTCGTCATGGCTATGCCAGGGCACGATGCCGCCGGGCTCGATGGTCAGCTTGCGGAAGCGCAGCTCGCGGCCCTCGATATGCGCCGGCTGCTTGCCGAGGTCGATCGCGCCCAGCGTGACGTCGGTCACCCCGACGGGTTTGTAGTCGACCATCTGCTGGGCGTTCGGCTTGATCTTGCCGGCCGGACATTCGCCGGCAACGACCGGCTGCGCCGAGAGCGTCAGCGCGCCGACGATGGCAAGGCCCGGCCAGATCAGACGCGACAAGGCATGGCTCTTGGACATGGAAAGGTCTCCTGTGTTGGCCGCAACCCCGCTGGTCGCCGGCGATGACGGGAGCTTCATCGAGATCGCGTCCATCCTGAAATGCCGGCTTGCTCTCGATGCGATAGCGGCGCGCTATGTCGATGCGCAGCGGCTATCGATCCGATTGCGCAATGGCATTTCCGCTTTCGTAGCATCCGGCGTTCGATGACAGGGCGCCCCATTGGCGGGCGTTCACGTCAATTTGGAGGAGCACCCCATGCCGAAATTGTCCAAGACCCTGATCGCCACCGCTGCGTTTGCGGTCATCGCCACCTCGGCCTTTTCGGAGGCCGCCTGGGACTTCAAGGCCGGGATGGCCTATGTCTATGGCGGCCCCGGCAAGATGTCGGCGATGGCCATGGCGCCGGCCGAGAAGAACCACGAGGCGATGATGAAGAACGCCAAGAAGGTGCCCGACAACACCGTCTTCTTCATGAGCAATGGGTCGATGTACACCACCTCGGGACGGCTCGATCCGACCGGCAATTTCTACGTGAACTGAACGGGCCCTGGCATCGTGGCCGCCCCCTTGCGGGCGGCCGAACCGGGAAACTAATATTCGCCGAAGGGAATGCCGGAGCAGAAAGATGACAGCTCTCTCGCCAGCCGACGCGGAACAGCTCAGGCTTGCCTTCCAGCGCTGCCGCGACATGGACGGTACGCTGAACGATCAGCTCCGCGCCTATGCCGATGCCAGCCGTGCGGTCTTTCCGGCGTATGGTGAGGCCGTCGATCGACTGGTGGCGAGATTGGGCGGGAACGGCGGTGGTGAAACCGCGCCGCGCCCGAGCGATGCGATGCCGCCGTTCATGCTGCCGGACGAGTCCGGGCGTCTCGTCACGTTGCCGTCGCTGCTGGAGCGCGGTCCGCTCGCCGTGATGTTCTTCCGCGGCCATTGGTGTCCCTATTGCCGGCTCAATGTCCGCGCGGTGGTTCAGGCGCTCGATCGCATCGAGGCCATGGGTGCGCAGATCGTTGCAGTGATGCCGGAGACGCAGGAATACACGAGGCAGCTCAAGGCTGAATCCGGCGCGCCGTTTCCGATCCTGACCGATCTCGACAACGGCTATGCGCTGTCGCTCAATCTCGCGATCTGGCTCGGCGCCGAGATCCAGGACCTGTTGTCCTACCAGGACATGGCGAAGTTCCACGGCAATGACGGCTGGATGCTGCCGATCCCGGCCGTGTTCGTGGTCGGCCGCGACGGAATCGTGAAGGCCCGCTTCGTCGATCCCGATTTCCGCAAGCGCATGGAGATCGATGATCTGCTCGCAGCGCTGGAGAGCGCGGGCAGGGAGAACTGAGCGCTCGCGACGCGGGCTTATCCTGCAGTTTCCCGCCAGTCGGCGCCGCGCAGCATACGCATCACGGCGTTGGCGACCGCCGTGCGTTGCCGGCCGGCGACCCCGTAAAGGCTGACGGTGCGGCGGGCGTCGAGCCCGGCGACCGTGGCGCGCGTCAGTGTCTGCGGCAGGGGCGAAGTGTGCGGCATCATGGCGACGCCGATGTCGGCCTCGACCAGCTCGATCACGTCGCGCTCGCTCGAAATCTCGTGGCCATGCTCGATGCCGTGCTCACGCAGGCTGGCGGAGATGCGGCGCGAGTGCTCGCAGAACGTCCGGCCCAGCAATTGCTCCGAGCGCAGATCGTCCAGTTCGATGCTGCTGCGCCCGGCCAGCCGATGCCCGTCGCCAACGACGAGCTCGAAGCTCTCGGTGAACAGCGGCCAGGCGTCGAGCCGGTCCCAGGCCTCGTCGATCTCGGCGGCGATGCCGAGCTCGGCCTCGCCCTTCTTGAGGAATTCACCGACCTCGCGGCTCGTCCCGCGCAGGAAGCGAAGCTCGAGCCGGTTGAACTGTCGCCTGATCTCGTTGAGATGGGGAATCAGCAGTGCGAGGTCGATCGAATGCGTCAGCGCGATACGGAGCGCGCCGACCTCTCCGCTTTTGAACGAAGAGGCGAGCGAGCGCGCGCCGGCGGCGGCGTCGAAGCATTGCTTCAGGAGCGGATGCATGCGCTGGCCGAGCTCGGTCAGTTGCGCGGCCGGCCGCTCGCGGCGGAACAGGTCGCCGCCAAGCTCGGCCTCGAGCTGCTTGATCGCGCGCGTCAGCGAGGGCTGCGTGACGTTGCACTCCTCCGCCGCGCGCGTGAAATTGAGCAGCTGCGCTACCGCGAGGAAATAGCGGACCTGATGCATTTCCATGGATCGGCTCCCGGCGAAATCGGCCCCAAATCTAACCGATCGGAGCGGGAAATGACATCCCGGCGGCGATAGCGCGGACGTATGGACTTGGAAGCCAGCTGGCATTTCAAAAGATCCCGCCATCTCTTAAAATGATCGCGGGTAACAATGCCGCCGCGTCCGACGAAAATTCGACCGGTGCAGGCTCACCAGGAGCGAACCATGAACGGCATGAAGGGCAAAGGTGCGGATATCCCAGGTCAGGTCGTCCTCGTGCTGCAAGGCGGCGGTGCGCTCGGCTCCTATCAGGCGGGTGTCTACCAGGCGCTGCATGAGGCCGGCATCGAGCCGGACTGGGTCATCGGCACCTCGATCGGAGCCATCAATGCGAGCCTCATCGCAGGCAACGCGCCGGAGCATCGGGTCGCTCGCTTGAGGGAATTCTGGAAGCGGATGGAGCAGAATCCAGTCTGGGACTGGCGCGCCGCGTTTCCAGGCTTCAATGAGAAGCTGGCTTATTGGTCGACGGTCACTCACGGCATTCCAGGTTTCTTTCGGCCCAATCCGCTGGCGCATGCCGGCGATTCCTATCCGCTCGGTGCCGACAATGCGGGCTATTATTCGACCGTACCGCTGGAGAAGACTCTGAGCGAGCTGGTCGATTTCGACCTCGCCAATCGCTGCGCGCCGCGCCTGACGGTCGGTGCGGCCCATGTCGGGACCAGTGAAATGCGCTATTTCGACAGCCGCGACGGCGAACTGACGGTCAAGCATATAATGGCGTCGGGCGCGTTGCCGCCGGCTTTCCCGGCGGTGCGCATCGACGGCGAGCTCTACTGGGACGGCGGCATCCTGTCGAACACGCCGACGGAAGCGGTGTTCGATGACAACCCGCGCAGGGATTCGCTGATCTTCTCGGTGCATTTGTGGAATCCCGTCGGGGCCGAGCCGAGCACCATGGCGGAGGTGCTGAACCGGCACAAGGACGTGCAATATTCCAGCCGCATTTCGAGCCAGATTGCGCGCCAGCAGCAGGCCCATCGTCTGCGTCATGTCATCAACCAGCTCGCGGCACGGCTTTCGGAGGTCGAGCGCAACGATCCTGCTGTGAGGGAGTTGACGAGCTACGGCTGTCCGACCCGCATGCACGTGGTGCGGCTGCTCGCGCCGCAGCTCGAGCGCGAGACCCATACCAAGGATATCGACTTCAGCCCGTCGGGAATCACGCGGCGTTGGCACGCTGGTTATGCGCACACGAAGTCGGTGCTTGCGCGCAAGCCTTGGATCGGCGAATTCGATCCGCTCGCCGGCGTGGTGCTGCACGAGCATATGGAGGAGATGCCGATTGCGGCGGAGTGAGGGCCTTGCGCGTTGTTGTCTGGCGCAGTGACGATTTCCCGACGGAGCGGTCTGGGCTATTGTTGCGCCGTCTTCGTCGCGAGGCTTGCAATTGGTCGCTGAAAAGGATCTCGAGGCAACGCTCGATCTGGTCCGCGCCAACGCGGCGGGGCCGGTGGCGGGCGTGTTCGGTCCTGAGACGCTGACCTGGCGGATCGACCGGGAGGCCGTCATCTTTCTCGGCGCCGGCCGCGCCTTGTTGCTGCAACTGGCGCATCCCTGGGTCGCCGCCGCCATCGCCGAGCATTCGAAAACCCTGGCCGACCCGATCGGCCGCTTCCATCGCACCTTCGATATCGTCTTTGCCATGGTGTTCGGCTCGCTCGACCGTGCCTTGCGCTCGTCCCGGCAGCTGCACCGGCGGCACAGCATGATCGTCGGAGAGATGCCCGATACGGTCGGCCCCTTTGCGGCAGGCTCGCGCTACTGCGCCAACGATATCCCCTCGCTGCGTTGGGTCCATGCGACGCTGGTCGAGACAGCACTGATGGCGCACGAGCTGGTTCTACCGCCATTCTCGGTGGAGGAGCGCGAGCGCTACTGGACCGAGAGCCGGATGTTCGGTGCGTTGTTTGGATTGACGGCGGATGATCTGCCCGCGGACTGGGCCGGCTTTACGGCCTACACCGCGGCGATGGCGCAGTCGGATACGCTGACCGTGAGCCCGGCGGCGCGCGAGATCGCGGCGCAGATTTTTGACGGCGCGCGTCCGTGGTTGCGGCCGCCGCGATGGTATCGCGCGCTGACGGCGAGCCTGTTGCCGGAACGATTGCGCGCCGGCTTCGGGTTTGAGCTCGGCGAGCGGGAGGTCAGATCGGCCGACAACGCGCTACGTTGGATCCGGCGGATCTATCCGACATTGCCGGACAGGCTGCGCTATGTCGGCCCCTACCAGGAAGCGCAGGCGCGGCTGCGAGGCGAAGCGCAGCCGGACTGGATGACGCGCTGCCTCAACAGGGCGTGGATCGGGCGGCCGCAAATGGATGTGCGCGGGAGAGGGTGAGGGTCGCCGCCTGTAGCCCCGTCATCCTGAGGTGCGAATGGCGCGATGCAAAAGCATCGCGCAGGGAGCCTCGAAGGATGCACGGCCCCGCTGCTGCAGCCGGGCCGTCGCCCTTCGAGGGCCGCTGAAGAAGCGGCCACCTCAGGGTGACGGGGAGAGATAAGCCTCGCAATGACCGAGCGTGCGGAAGCGCCTCTCTCACACCGAAGCCAGCTTCCGGTACAGCGCGCTGTAGCTCCCCGCCGAGATGCTCCAGGAGAACGACCGTCCCATGGCGCTGCGGCGCATGGTGTCGAGCTGGTCCTGGGCCATGAAAGCGGAGAAAGCCCGGCGGACACCGCCAAGGAAGGACTCGCGCGAGGGCCTCGAGAACAGGAAGCCGGTCTCGCCGTCGGTGATGGTTTCGGCAAGGCCGCCGGTCTGGTGACCGATCGGCAGCGAGCCGAAGCGCTGGGCGTACATCTGGCTGAGCCCGCACGGCTCGAAGCGCGAGGGCATCAGGGTGAAATCGCTGCCGGCAAAGATACGGCGCGCCTGGGCATCGTTGAAGCCGATCACCACCCCGATGGCGTCGGGGCGGCGACGATGCGCGTCGATCAGAGCCTGCTCCAGCGCCGGCTCGCCGGAGCCGGTGACCACGATCTGTCCGCCGGCATCGATGATCTCGTCGGCCGCTGACAGCACGAGGTCGATGCCCTTCTGGTGCACGAGACGCGCGACGATGCCGAACATCGGGCCGCGCGAGACCGCTAAGCCGAACTGCTTGCGGACGTAATCCGCATTGGCCCTCTTGCCGACCCAGTCGCCGGCGCCGAACTGCTGGGCGAGCTGGGCACAGGAGCGCGGGTCCCAGCTCTCGTCGATGCCGTTGAGGATGCCGGTGAGCTCGGATGCGTCCGAGCGCAGGCGGAGCAGGCCCTCCAGGCCGCAGCCGAACTCGGCCGTGGTGATCTCGCGCGCATAGGTGCCGCTCACGGTGGTGAGGTGCGAGGCGTAGACGAGGCCGGCCTTGAGGAAGGAGAGCTGGTCGTAGAACTCGACGCCGTCGATGTGGAAAGAGCTTTCCGGTGCGCCGATCCGCCGCAACGAGTCCTTCGGGAAGAGGCCCTGGTAGGCGAGGTTGTGAATGGTCAGGATCGAGGGCAGCTTGGAGCCGCGCCAGGCGAGATAGGCCGGCACGAGCGAGGCCTGCCAGTCATTGGCATGGATCAGGTCTGCTGCCCAATTCTTGTCCAGGTTGCCCATGGCCAGCTCAGCGGCGGCCGAGGCAAAGCGCGCGAAGCGGATGTCGTTGTCCGGCCAGTCACGCCCGGACTCGTCGCCATAGGGGTTACCGGGCCGGTCGTAGAGTTGCGAGCAGAGCAGCACGTAGACCGGCAGGCCGTCCTTGGTCGCTGCCCGTCCGAGCGAGCAGGCCGGCATCTCCGCGAGCGCCGGGCAGCGCCCAACGATCTGAATATGCGTGAGTTGCTCGATGATGTCGCGATAGCCGGGCAGCATGATCCGGATATCGGCAAAGGAGCGAAGGGCGCGGGGCAGCGCAGCGGACACCGCTCCAAGGCCGCCTACGCGGACGAAGTCGTCCAACTCCGTGGTGACGAACAAGACCCTCAAGAACAGCTGCCCTCTGTCGATCCCGTTCGCTTGCTATGCAAGAACGGGTCCAGTTGTCCGGGAATTCTTAAAGCCCGCCTACGCGGCGCATCGGTTCGGTAAACACTTTCCTACTCGGCCGCCGCCCTCTAGGGTCGCCGCATCAACAACAGAGAACTTCGAGAGTTCCTGAGACCCAAGGACGTGAGCAGGCATGCAGCTAGCAGATAAGCATGAGGGGACGACGACAAAAGCCTTCGCCGGGCTCAGGGTCCTGGATTTTTCGACCACCATCGCCGGCCCGCACTGCGCGCGGATGCTTGCCGACATGGGCGCCGAGGTCATCAAGATCGAGACCGACGGCGGGGAGACGATGCGGACCCGGCCGCCGCTGCGCAAGGGGTGCAGCACCGCGTTCGGCCAGCTCAATGTCGGCAAGAAGAGCGTCGTGCTCGACCTCAAGTCCGAGGAGGGCAAGGAGGCGGTGCGCCGTCTGGCCGCGACATCAGACATCCTGGTCGAGAACTTTCGTCCCGGCGTGATGCACCGACTGCGGCTCGACTACGATAGGCTGCGCACCGTCAACCCGAGGCTGATCTACTGCTCGATCTCAGGCTACGGCCAGACCGGCCCCTCGGCCGAGCTGCCGGCTTATGCTCCGGTGATCCATGCGGCCTCCGGCTATGACATGGCGCA
Organism: Bradyrhizobium sp. WSM2793; assembly: GCF_000379585.1. Lineage (NCBI taxonomy): Bacteria > Pseudomonadati > Pseudomonadota > Alphaproteobacteria > Hyphomicrobiales > Nitrobacteraceae > Bradyrhizobium > Bradyrhizobium sp. WSM2793. Next base: position 200,618 of record NZ_KB902824.1, read on the forward strand.
TCTGGCCTACCAGCCCGGCCGCAATCGTCCTGATTATTGCGGCATCTATCACGCCGACGTCGTCACCGGCACCTATGGCTTCGGCGCGATCGCTTCGGCGCTCTATCAGCGGACCGTGACCGGCCTTGGCCAGCACATCGATGTGTCGATGCTGGAATCGATGCTGTCACTGACGCTGACCGAATTGCAGAGCGCGCAATTCGCCGTGAAGCCACCGCCGCGCCCGATGTTCGGCCCGACCGAGACGGCAAGCGGCTATGTCATGATCACGGTCGCCAGCGAGAAGACGTTCCAGGGATTGATGGGCGTGATCGGTCACCCCGAATGGATCTCCGATCCGCGCTTTGCGACCTATGCCGCGCGCCGCGAGAATTGGGCGGAGGTGATGGATGGCGTCGAAGCCTGGTCGCGGGAACTCACGACCGATGCGTGTCTCGCAGCGCTAGGGGCTGCCGGCGTGCCGGCGTCGGCCTATCGTACCGTGTCCGAGGCGCTGGCCGATCCGCAGCTCGCGCACCGGCAGGCGCTTTCCGAGGTGCGGGACGAGGGCGGCTCCTTTCAGGTGCTCAACCTGCCATTTCGGATGTCGGGTGCCGATACCACGCCGGCCAAGACGATGGCCGTGCTCGGCGAGCATACGGATGCGCTGCGCGAGGAGATCAGCCTCGGCGATGATGCATCAATTCCGACAGGCAAAACTGCCGCGACAGGCTGAGCACCATTACGCCGCACGTGCGGCGTGTGATCTGTCGCGCGTTCCTCTTGCCGTGGCGAGCTTTTGTCGCCAATCTCGTCCCCAGTCATTCAACGATCCGAAACATCGGACGAGGGATCCCGGGAGGAACCATGACGAACATCGCTGCCGCAGCGCGCAAGCACGCGCCGATTTTCCTTGTTGCGGCATTTGCCCTCCTTCCGCTGGCCGGGCCGGTGCAGGCACAGAAGCCGGGCGGCAGCATCACAGTCGGCCAGGAGCTGGAGATTGCGGGCTTCGATCCGCTCAAGGTCGGTGTCTACGACACCTCCACCTTCACCGCTGCCGCCGCGATCTTCGATACGCTGACCACGCTCGACGACAAGGGCGAAGCCGCGCCAAAGCTCGCGATGTCCTGGACTCATTCCGACGATTACAAGAGCTGGACCTTCAAGCTGCGCCAGGGCGTGACATTCCACGACGGCACGCCGTTCAATGCGCAGGCCTTCAAGGAGAATTTCGACCGACAGAAGGACCCCGCCAACAAGTGCCGCTGTGCCTTCTACATCACCAACGTCAAGGAGGTGCTGGCGCCGGACGAAACCACCGTTGTCTTCAATCTGACCGATCCCTCGGTGAACTGGCCGGCGGTGATCACAATCCAGAGCTCCAACAACGTCATTCATTCGCCGACGGCGTGGAAGACCAAGGGTGACGACTACAATCGCAATCCCGTCGGCACTGGTCCCTACATCCTGAAATCATGGACCGCAGGCGACCGCATGGTGCTGGAGAAGAATCCCAATTACTGGGACAAGGGCCGGCCCTATCTCGATCGCATCATCCTGAAGCCGCTGCCCGATGCACAGTCGCGCTTCGCCTCGCTGCAATCGGGCGAGGCCGACATCATCTGGGACGACGAGAACGACGCCGACAACATTATGAGGGCGCAGAAGGACTCCAAGCTCACGGTGCACACCTACAAGGGCTCGGGCGCCCAGGTCTACGCCTTCAACACCAAGGTCGCGCCGTTCGACGATGTCCGCGTGCGTCAGGCGCTGGTGATGGCGCTCGACCGCCCGAAAATGTCGCAGGCGATCAGCAACGGCCTGAGCCGGCCCGCGACCAATCCCTATGGCGATGGCTCCTGGGTCAAATGCAAGGACGACGGCGCGCTGCCGTTCGACGTCGAGAAGGCCAAGGCGCTGATCAAGGAGTACGGCAAGCCGGTCGAGTTCAAGATGCTGGTGACCGCGACGCCGCGCGGCCGCATGATCGGCCAGGTGCTCCAGCAATTCTGGAAGCGCGTCGGCGCCAGCATGGAGATCGAGCAGGTCGATCAGGCCACCATTCCCTCGCGCGCCTTTACACGCCAGTTCCAGATGACGCCATGGCGCATCGTCGATCTCGCCGATCCCGACCCGCAGATGTACGCGAATTTTCGCAGCGGCAGCCCGCTGGCACTGGCCGGTTTCTCGAATCCCGAGCTCGACAAGCTGCTGGACCACGCGCGCGTCACCGCCGACCTCGGCCAACGCACCGAGGATTACTGCGCCATCAGCCGCCTGATCAACAAGGAGGCAATCTGGTTCTGGACCTTCCAGAATACTTACTACGCGCTATCGAGCGCCAAGCTGAAGGGCTTCCCGAAGATCTACAATGGCGTGATCGACGTTTCGACGACCTGGCTGGAATGATGGCGCGATGCTGAACTTCGTCGTTCGGCGGCTGCTTGCCATGCTGCCGGTGCTGCTCGCCGTCTCGCTGCTGACATTCCTGATCGCCTCGCTGCTGCCGGGTGATCTTGCTCTCGTCATCCTCGGCGATCAGGCGACGCCGGAGAATGTCGCGGCGCTACGCCGGGACATGGGGCTCGACCAGCCGCTGTGGTGGCGTTACCTGAGCTGGCTCGGTCACGTCTTGCAGGGCGATCTCGGCCGCTCGTTCCGTACCGGGCAGACGGTGCTTCAGGCGGTCGCCGAGCGCATTCCGGTCTCGCTGCAATTGATGCTGATGGCCGAGTTCATCGGCCTCTTGATCGGCGTCCCAGTTGCGATCGCCTGCGCCGCGCGCGCCGGCGGCGCGTTCGACCGCTTCATGACGGGCAGTGCGTTTGCGATGCTGTCGATGCCGTCGTTCCTGGTGGCGATCCTGCTGATCTATCTGTTCGCGGTCGAGCTGCACTGGCTGCCGGCGACCGGCTACGTGCCGTTCACCGAGGAGCCGCTCAGCAATCTGCGCTTCTTCGTGCTGCCGGCACTGACGCTGGCACTGGCGGAATGGCCGGGAATCATGCGGGTGCTGCGCTCCGACATGATCGCGACCTTGCAGGAGGATTATATCGCGCTCGCCAAGGCCAAGGGTCTCAAGCCCGCGCGTATCCTGTTCGTGCATGCGCTCAAGCCCTCGTCGCTGACGCTGGTGACGGTCACAGGCATCAATATCGGCCGCCTGCTCGGCGGCACGCTGATCGTGGAATCGATCTTCGCGCTACCGGGCATCGGCCGACTTCTAGTCGGGGCGATCTATACCCGCGACCTCGTCATCCTCCAGGGCGTGGTGCTGCTGGTCGCCTGCGGCTTCGTCATCGTGAATTTCATCGTCGACATGCTCTACGCCGTGCTCGACCCCAGGATCCGCCATGGCCACGCTTGAGCTCTCGATGCAGGACGAGGCGGTGCCCGTGCCGGTCGGCCGCAAGCGCAGGCTCGGCCTGTTGTTCTGGATCGCGAGTGCCTGGCTCGCAATCATCCTGACGCTCGCGATCCTCGCGCCGGTGCTGCCGCTGCAGAACCCTGTAGACATGGACATGCTGGAGCGCCGTGCGGCGTTTTCTTCCGAGCACTGGCTCGGCACCGATGGGCTCGGCCGCGACGAGCTCTCCCGCCTGATTTTCGGGGCGCGGGTGTCGCTGACTGTCGGGCTGATCGCGCCGATGATCGGCCTTACGCTCGGCGGCGCGCTTGGGCTGCTCGCCGGCTATTTCCGTGGCCGGTTCGAGACATTGGTGGTGGGCAGCATGGACGTGCTGCTCGCTTTTCCGCCGCTGATCTTCGCGCTCGCCGTGACCGCCTATCTCGGCCAGTCCGTTCCCAACCTCACCTTGATTCTCGGTGTGCTCGGCATTCCCGCGTTTATGCGCGTGGCGCGCGCGGCGACGCTGAGCTTGGCTCGCCGCGAGTTCGTGATCGCGGCCGAGGCATTAGGTGCCAGCCATGCGCGCATCCTCATGCGCGAGCTGTTGCCGAACGTGATCCTGCCGCTGCTGGCCTTCTTCCTGCTCGGCGTCGCCGTCACCATCGTGGTCGAGGGTGCGCTGTCCTTCCTCGGTCTCGGCGTGCCGCCGCCGATGGCGAGCTGGGGCAGCATGATCGGCGAGGGGCGCGACAGCCTCGACGTCGCGCCGCGGCTGGCGTTCCTGCCGGCGGCCGGACTGTTCCTCACCGTGCTGGCCTTCAATCTGGTCGGCGACACCTTGCGGGCACTGACCGACCCGCGTCAGGGGGCGCTGTGAGCGCTGCGCTGCTGACCATCGAGGACGTTGCAGTCGAGCTACCGACGCCTCGCGGCAATCTGCGCGCCGTGGATCATGTCGACCTGTCGCTGGAGGCGGGCCGCACGCTCGGGATCGTCGGCGAATCCGGTTGCGGCAAGACCATGCTGTCGCGCGCGGTGCTTCAACTGCTGCCGAAAAAAGCAAGGCTCACGGGACGCGTGATGTTCGACGGCCAGGACCTGGTGCGACTCGATGCGGAACGCTTGCGTCGCTTGCGCGGGCGCGATCTCGCAGTCGTGTTCCAGGACCCCATGACCTCGCTCAACCCGGTGCTGACCATCGGCACGCAGTTGATGGAGACGATCCAGGAGCATCTCGAGCTCGACGTCTCCGCGGCACGGAAGCGCAGCATCGAGCTGCTGGCGGCCGTCGGCATTCCCGCGCCGGAGCAGCGGCTCGCGCAATATCCGCATCAATGTTCCGGCGGCATGCGCCAGCGCATTGCGATTGCGATCGCGCTGTCCTGCGAGCCGAAGCTCTTGATTGCGGACGAGCCGACCACGGCGCTCGACGTCACCATCCAGGCGCAGATCCTCGATCTGCTCGCGCGCGAGCAGCGCCGCCGCCACATGGCCATGATCATCATCACCCACGATCTCGGCGTCGTCGCCGGCCGGGCCGACGAGGTCGCGGTGATGTACGCGGGCAGGGTGGTGGAGCGCGCGCCGACGCAAGCCTTGTTCAAGCGTATGCACATGCCCTACACCGAAGCGCTGCTGGCGGCGATCCCGAAGCTGGATGCCGCGCCGCATACGCCGCTGCCGGCGATCTCCGGCCGTCCGCCCGATCCGACACGACCGCCCAAGGGCTGCTCCTTCGCGCCGCGCTGCCGCTATGCCGCTAGCCGCTGTCATGAGGCCAAGCCCGACCTGAAAAGCGCTGAGAGGCCCGATCATCTCTATGCCTGCTTCCATCCGATCCAGATGGCGGAAGGAATCGGCGCATGATGCAGCTTGCCGCGCGCGTCGAGCCGTTGCTGAACGTCGACAATCTCGTGGTCGAATATGGCCTCGGCAACAAGACGGTGCACGCCGTCTCCGGCGTCAGCCTCCAGGTCGCGCGCGGCGAGACGCTCGGGCTGGTCGGAGAATCCGGCTGCGGCAAGTCGACGCTGGGGCGCGCCGTGTTGCAATTGCGCCGCGCCAAATCCGGCCGGGTGCTGTTCGACGGCGAGGACCTGACCGCGATGGAGGGCGAGGCGCTGCGCAAGATGCGGCGCCGCGTGCAACTGATTTTTCAGGATCCGATCGCCTCGCTCAATCCGCGCCGTCGCATCGGCGACATCGTGGCCGAACCGCTGAGCATCGCCGGCGTCAGGGATGCCGCCGAGCGCAAGCGTCGGGTTTACGAGGTGCTCTCTGCGGTCGGGCTCGATCCCGATCTCGTCGCGGGCCGCCTGCCGCATGAGTTCTCCGGCGGGCAGTGCCAGCGCATCTGTATCGCGCGATCGCTGGTGCTTAACCCCGAGTTCATCGTCTGCGACGAGCCGGTCTCGGCGCTGGACGTCTCCATCCGCGCTCAAATCCTCAATTTGCTGGAGGAGATGAAAGCGCGCTTCGGCCTGACGCTGTTGTTCATCGCGCATGATCTCGCGGTGGTCAAAGCGGTCAGCGACCGCGTCGCGGTGATGTATCTCGGCCGGCTTTGCGAGGTCGGTCCGTCGGAGCAATTGTTTGCAAATCCGGCGCATCCCTATACCGGGCTCTTGTTGCAGGCGATCCCGGTGCCCGATCCGGATATGCGTCCCGCCGAGAGTGTGGCAGCGGGTGAGCCACCATCGCCGATTGCGCCGCCGTCCGGCTGCCGCTTCCGCACCCGTTGCCCGCGGGCCGACCAGCGATGCAGCGCTGAGATACCGGAGTTGCGCGAAATCGCACCCGGCCAGTTCGCGGCTTGCCATCATCCGCTGGCCTGAACTAAGACCGGTTTGTCTCGCCTTGCCGGCCATGGCATGGTGGCGCGGCGACAAGAAGAATGCGGGAGGACGCCGATGAAGAGTTTCAAGGTTGCCGATTTCAAGGCGCCGCTGCAGGAGTTCGACGAGGCGACGCCGCAGCCGTCGGGCACGCAGGTGCTGATCAAGGTGAAGGCCGCCGGCGTCTGCCACAGCGATCTCCACATCTGGGAGGGCGGCTACGATCTAGGCCACGGCCGCAAGCCGCTGTCGCTGAAGGACCGCGGCATCAACCTGCCGCTGACCATGGGTCACGAGACGGTCGGCGAAATCCTGGCCTTCGGCCCCGACGTGAAACCGACCGACCAGGGCGACCTCAAGCTCGGCGAAGTCGGCCTGGTCTATCCCTGGATCGGCTGCGGCAAATGCGCGACGTGCCTGGCCGGTGACGAGAACATGTGCCTGACGCCGCGCTCGCTCGGCGTCTATTGCGACGGCGGCTATTCCGATCACATGCTGGTGCCGCATCCGCGCTACCTGCTCAATCTGAAAGGGCTCGACCCGGCGACGACCGCGCCCTATGCCTGCTCGGGCGTCACCACCTACAGCGCGCTCAAGAAGGTCGAGCAGCATTTCGACACCCCGATCGTGATGTTCGGCGCGGGCGGGCTTGGCCTGATGGCGCTGTCGCTGCTGAAGGCGATGGGCGGCAAGGGCGCGATCATGGTCGATATCGATGCCAGGAAGCGTGAGGCGGCGGAGAAGGCCGGCGCGCTCGCCACCGTCGACCCCAAGGCGCCGGATGCGCTGGAGCAGCTTGCCAAGAAGGCGGGCGGGCCGATCCGCGCCGTGATCGACCTCGTCGGCAATGCCGCGACGACGCAGCTTGGATTCGACTGCCTGACCAAGGGCGGCAAGCTCGTGATCGTTGGCCTGTTCGGCGGCGGCGCGACCTGGGCGCTGCCGCTGATTCCGATCAAGGCAGTGACGATTCAGGGCAGCTATGTCGGAAACCTGCGCGAGACGCAGGAATTGCTCGATCTCGTCCGCACCAAGAAGGTGCCGCCGATCCCGGTGACGACGGCACCGCTCGCCAAGGCCAACGACGCGCTGGTGCAATTGCAGCAGGGCGCGGTGGTCGGGCGCACAGTGCTGACGCCGTAGTGAACACTCTCTCCTCCGTCATTGCGAGGAGCGAAGCGACGAAGCAATCCAGACTGCCTCTGCGGATGGATTTCTGGATTGCTTCGCTTCGCTCGCAATGACGACTTGGCTAGCTCCTTTCCTTGAGGCCCTAAATGTCCGCAAACAACGCCTTCCACATTGCCGTGCTCGCCGGTGACGGCATCGGTCCCGAAGTCATGGCGCCGGCCCTCGAGGTGCTGCGCAAGATCGAGCAGAAATCGGATTTGCGCTTTCGCTTCACCGAGGCACCCGCCGGCGCCAACAATTATCGTGCCACCGGCAAGTCGATGCCTGACTCGACCATCAAGCTGTGCGAGGAGGCGGACGCAATCCTGCTCGGCGCCTGCGGCCTGCCGTCCGTGCGCTACCCCGACAATACCGAGATCGCGCCGCAGATCGAGCTGCGCTTCATCTTCGATCTCTATGCCGGCGTGCGGCCGGCGCGCCTCATTCCGGGCGTGCCGAGCCCGATCGTCGGCGCTGATGCGCGCGGCATCGATCTCGTCGTAATCCGGGAATCGACCGAAGGCCTGTTCGCCTCGATGGGCAAGGGTGTCGTCACCCATGAGGACGCGCGCGAGACCATGGTGATCACGCGCAGGACCTCCGAGCGCCTGTTCGACTTCTCGTTTCGCCTCGCCGAGCGGCGCAAGGCGCGCGGCAAGCCCGGCGCGCTTGCCTGCGTCGACAAGGCGAACGTGTTCAAGGCGTTCGCGTTCTTTCGCGGCATTTTCGACGAGATCGCGAAGAAGCATCCGGAGGTGAAGACCGACCGGCTCTATGTCGATGCCTGCTCGGCGATGCTGGTGAAGCGGCCCTGGGATTTCGACGTGATGGTGATGGAGAACATGTTCGGCGACATCGTCTCCGACATCACCGCGAGCCTGATCGGCGGCCTCGGCATGGCGCCGTCGGCGGACATCGGCGACAAATATGCCGTGTTCCAGCCCTGCCACGGCACCGCGCCCGACATCATGGGGCAGGGCAAGGCCAATCCCACCGGCATGATCCTGTCGGCAGCGATGATGCTGGACTGGCTCGCCGACAAGCACGGCGTCGAGAGCGCGGCGGAAGCCGGCGAGACGATCGAGCGTGCGGTGGATCAGATCTATGCCGGCGGCGTCAAGCCGATGGAGTTCGGCGGCAACAACGGCACCGCCGATATCACGAAGGCGGTGCTAGGGGCGCTCTGAGAAGCAGCCGAGTCGCGGCGCCAGTTCATCTCAAAAGAAAAAGGGGCCTCGCGGCCCCTTTGTCGTTCACCAGCGGCGCCAATGATGGTGGCGATGGCCCCAGCCCCACGGGCGCGGGCCGTAGAAGCGTCGCGGGCCGCCGTAATAGCCGTAGGCGCCGTAATAGTTCGGACGCCAGAAGCAGCGGCCCCAGGGGTTGCATACCCAGCGCACCTGATCGACGTCAGCGGCCGGACCGCTTGCAATCTTGTCCGCCTGCGGGATGCCATTCGGCATGGCTGCGAACGCCTCGCCCGACGCGAGCGTCACACCGCCGATGGCAACCAGAGCAAGAACAGCAGATTTCAGTGTCATCGCGATCTCCCTCGTTGTGGCGGGAGAACTTTCGTCAGATCAACTGGTTGCAACCGCGCGGAGTTGCACGAGGAATTTAATCTTCCTGAACGTCGGTTCAGCTTCAACGCCCCTGGAACTGCGGTCTGCGCTTTTCCATGAAGGCCTGCCGGCCCTCGCGAAAATCCCGGGAATCCATGCAGGCGTTGCCGATCGCCTTGATCGCGTCCATGTCGCGCTGGCTCTCATCCTTCAGCACCTGTGCGATGGTGATCTTGGCGGCCTTGATCGCGAGCGGGGCGTTATGCGAGATCGTCTCGGCAATCGTCATGGTCTCGCCCCAGAGCTCGTCGACCGGGAACACGCGCTCGATAAGGCCAATGCGCAGCGCTTCGGCGGAATCGATGCGCATGCCCGTGTACATCAGGAGCCGCGCCCAGGACGGGCCGACCAGCGACACCAGGTGGCGGAGGCCGTCAAAGCCATAGGCGATGCCGAGCTTGGCCGCGGGAATGCCGAACTGGCTGCCGTGCGCGGCGATGCGGATGTCGGCGAGCATCGCGACCTGCATGCCGCCGCCGAGGCAAAAACCCTCGATGCAGGCAATCGTCGGCTTGGGATAGTCTGCGAGCAGTGCGCGCTGGGCGGCGCTGCGCCTGGCATATTCCTCAGAGGCCGCCGCGTTGTGCCGGGTCTTCTCGAACTGGCTGATGTCGGCGCCGGAGACGAAGGCCTTACCGCCGGCTCCGCGCAGGACCACGACGCGCACCGTCTCGTCGTCGCGCAAGGCGGTCAGCGCCTCGCCAAATCCCTCCCACATCTCCAGCGACATCGCGTTGCGCTTGTCGGGATTGTTGAAGGTGATCACGCCGACGCCGTCGGTGGTGTGCTGGAGAATCTTGCCGTCCGCGTAGGGGGTACCGGTCGTGCTGAATATGTCGGACATCGCGCGCTCGCTCGTCATGTGCGAGGGGCAATGTGCTGCGGTGGCGCTTCCGGGGTCAACCGCGGCAGGGTGGGCGAGTCTGCATCCGCCTGTACCGGGATTGCATGGCGCGTCGTCCCGAGTGGCGCGCGTGCAAAGAAAAGGGGCGGTCGTGCCGCCCCGCAAAGGCCGCGCGCAAGCGCGCGAGCCGGAATATGATCGTTCAATCCGGCCGCGTCCCCGCGACGCGGCGGATTGAAGATCGGCCGTAAAGGCCAGACCGTCGACCGGTCTCAGCTCTCGTTCGCCGCGATCGATTCCATCAGCGAGACCAGCTGACGCTGCACGGTCTGGTCCTTAATCTTGCTGTACGCGCGCAGCAAGCGGAGGCTAAAGGCCGAATCGAGGAACAGCAGGCTCTCGACTTCGCGCGCCTTGTTGTCACCGTCGTAGAAGAAGGTCACGGGCACGTCGAGGGCGGAAGCGATCTGCTGCAGACGAGCCGCGCCGACGCGATTGACGCCCTTCTCGTATTTCTGGACCTGCTGGAAGCTGACGCCAAGCTTCTCGCCGAGCTCGGCCTGCGAGATCTTCATCTCGACGCGCCGCAGACGAATCCGCTTGCCAAGCTCGATGTCCGGCTTGCCAGCGCTGCGCTGCTTCATTCTTTTCGCCGCTGCTTTCATCTTCGTTTTCACCTTTGTTCTTCGGTTGAAAATCCCCCGAAGAGCTGGGTCAGGGGTTCGCCCATATACGAGTCCTTGAATTCATGCGGATGCACGAACTCTTCCTTAAACCACGGGAAGCGAGCCGGACTGAAAGCTTCGATCAGCCAATCAATCATGTGCCGCACGCGCGGAATACGGCCGCTACCGGGATGGTAGGACAACCAGATATCCAGCGGTCGGTTCAACTCGACCTCCAGTGGAATCAACTTCCCGCCAAGCGCAATGGCGTAGCTCGGAAAGACGCCGATGCCGGCGCCATTCGCGACCGCCCAGTAGTTGGCGCTTGAGACGTTGGTCTTCATGACCAAAAGGTCACGTTCCGACACGCCCGGGAAGAAGCTCTCGAAGGATTCCTTGGCGGCAAGCTGGTCGGCGAATTGCAGCACCAGGCGATGCTTGATCAATTCCGCCGCCGTGCGCGGCGCGCCATGCTTCTCGATGTATTTCTCGGAGGCCCAGAACATCAGATGCATGCGGCCGAGCCGCACCAGCTTGATGTCGAGCGCGGAGGGACGCGACAGATGGATGGCGACGTCGGCCTCGTGGCGCGAGACGTCGGCCGAGCGCATCGCGCAATGCAGGTCGACCAGGATCTTCGGATAGGCCTGCTGGAATTCAACTAGGCGCGGGGCGAGCCAGAACGTGCCGAGCCCCTCGGTGACGGCGACGCGCACCTCGCCGGACAGGGCGTTGGCCATCGAATCGCTGGCGCGCAGCACGTCGAAGGTGGCGGCCTCCATGCGCTCGACGGCGGAGACCACCAGCGCGCCTTCATCGGTCAGATGGGTGCCGTGGACGTCACGCGTGAACAGTGTGGTGCCGGTCTGGCGTTCGAAATCGTCGATTCGCCGGCGCACGGCGTTGATCGACAGCGACAGGCGCTCAGCCGCCGATCGGAAACTTCCGCACCGGACGACTTCAAGGAATATGCGAGCGGCATCCCAATCAGAGAGGCCGCTGAGATTTGTCTTTGGGCGTTCCGCCACAGGAACGCCCCTTTCCGCCAAGGAGTGCATACAATTTCCTTCGGGTGGCTAAACTGGCAGAATCTGGCGCAAACCACAACTACTGCGAGTTGGGGGATGATGAGTTTTGAACGTCATCCTTACTACGTCGTGGGTGGTATCTGAATGCTGCCAAGGCTGGGAATCGGGCGGACCATCGCCCGGATGAGGGGTGTGGCGTGAGTTCCGTTGCGAGCCGTGAAATGGCTGCGGGATTGCAGGCGCTGTCCGTAATGAATGTGCTTGCGCGAAAGCCGGCGCCGTCTCCTTCAATGGATCAATCACAGCGGGCCGGGCGTTTGCTCTCGGACTGCTTCGATCGCGGCCAACGGCGCAGCGCGGCGAAGTTAGCCAGAACCGCTGTTCCGCGGCAGAAACCCACTGAAATCAGGTTCAGAGGCGCTGTGGCCTCGTGCTATCCTCCGTATTCCATGGGGGCCGAAGGGGTCGTCACCAACACGTCTCGCAGGCCGAATTAACGGAAAGAACGCCGGTGTCGCATTCAGACGAACAATTGCAGTCGGTGCTGGAAACGCTCGAGGGGTGCCGCAGGGTTCTCAACGCGTGCGACAGCCGTGAGTCGGCCGAGCTGCTGTCGATTGTCATCCTCGACGTCAGGATGAAACTCAAAGGAATTGACAGTGCCGAACTCAAGGCACTGTGCGACGAAATGTTGCGGAGCGCTGCGAGCGAGCCGCCATCCCCTTCCAAGCAGACGCAGGACCAGCCCCGGCGTCCGCTGCTCCGCGTGGTGAAGTAGCCACGCCGCCGAATCTCGCTTTTTGGCGAGGTTTGTGCGCGTCCCGATGCCGCACCTGTGATCGCAGGCGGCATCGGGAGGAGCCCTGGTTTGGTGCGCCTCTGTTGCGCATTCTCCGGCATCGGTTACACCAGAGCCGGTTCGGCTCCGGGCCGCGCGCATTCCCGGCGCGCCGCACCGGTGCCTGAGATGGCTCAGACGGCATCATGCAAAATGTTTCGATCCCGGCGGCGCTGATTGCCGGCCTCGTCAGCTTCCTCTCGCCCTGCGTCCTGCCCCTGGTCCCGCCCTACTTGATCTATCTGACGGGCGCCACGATCGAGCATGTCGAGAGCGACGAGCCGGGCTCGGCCTCCAAGCGCGCGATCATGATGTCGGCGCTCCTGTTCGTGCTCGGCTTCTCCACGGTGTTCGTCGCCCTCGGCGCCAGCGCCTCGCTGATCGGCGGGCTGATCCGTGCCTGGTCGGCGGAGCTGTCGATCCTCGCCGGCATCGTCATCATCATCATGGGCCTGCATTTCCTCGGACTGACCCGCATCGGCCTGTTGATGCGCGAGGGACGGCTGCCGATCCCCAAGCCGGTCGGCCTGTGGGGCGCCTATATCATGGGGCTCGCCTTCGCCTTCGGCTGGACGCCCTGCATCGGCCCGATCCTCGCCGCGATCCTGTCGATCGCCGCCGCTGAGGCAACGGTGGCGAAGGGCGCGGGCCTGCTCGCGGTCTATTCGGCCGGTCTCGGCATTCCCTTCCTGATCGCCGCGCTGATGATCGAGCAGTTCTCCGCGCTGTTCGCGCGCATGAAGGGACATCTCGTCAATGTCGAGCGCGCCATGGGCGTCCTGATGGTGATCACCGGCATCGGCTTTCTCACCGGCGCGGTCTCGAATGTGAGTATCTGGCTGCTGGAGACGTTCCCGGCGCTGCAGACCATCGGGTAGGGCGTGATCCGGAAAATGCCGGCGCGCTGATCGCGCCGGCCTCGTCGTGTGCAGCTGCTCAGGGTTTGAACACGTAGCCCGGCGAGATCGCCGCCGTCTCCGGGATCGGCGGCAGATCGGCGAACAGTTCGGGACGATCCTTCATGACCTTGAGAATGTGCTTCGGCTCGATATGCGCATTGACGTCGAAGGTCGATTTGAGGATGCCGAGGCGGGAGAGCCGATCCTCGGCGCTCCACAGCGCGCGGTAATTGTTCGCTGACAGCCGGCGGTCCGCCTGCTGAATGTTGAACTGCATCGCAGCCTCGGCGACGTCCTGCTTCAGCCCCGGAATCCAGCGCGTGGCGACTTGCGCCGCCTGCTTCGGGTTCTTGCGCATCCATTGATCGGCTTCGGAGACCGCGGCGAGGAATTTCTCGATGGTCTCGCCGTTGGCCTGCACCCAGGGGCGAAGCGCGACGTTGAATCCGATATAGGAGATCACGTCGCCGCCCCTGATGATCTCGACCGCGCCGGGAACATCCTTGCCTGCAACGATCGGCCAGGGATCCCAGCCCGAGAACGCGTCGATGCCCTTCGCGAGCAGGGCGACGGTCATGTCCGGCGGCGGCGTGTTGACCAGCGTCACGTCATCGGGCTTCAGCCCGGCCTTCTCCAGCGTCGCCAGGATGTAGAGGTGATTGATCGTGCCGAAGGAGGCCGCGATCTTCTTGCCCTTGAGCGTTGAGAGGTCACCCTTGACGATGCCTGAACCTTCACGCGCAATGATCGCCATGGTGGCATCGGAGCCGGCCTTGGTGGCGTTGCCGCTGTAATTGCCGAGTGCGACAAGGTCCATGCCGCGCAGCACGGCGCCGATCATGGGCACGCCGACCTGCACGATCTCGCTCTCGCCGGCCTGCAATGCGTTCAGCGCGTCGACGCCGGTCGCGTAGGGGCGTGCGATCGTGACATCGAGCCCGTACTTCTCGAAGAAGCCGCGCTCGAGTGCGATCGGCAGGCCGATCTGGTCGATGCCGGTGACCATGCCGGCCTTCAGTTTCGTCGGGGTCTGGGCGCTCGCCGGCACCATGCCGGCCAAGAGCGCGATTCCGAGCAGCAAGAGTCGTCTCATATTCTCAGCCTCCCTCTTTTATCGGCCCCACCGCCGTCACCCAATAGGGGCGGGCGACGGCGTTGAGGTCCGTTCGTTTGACACCGCGTAGTTCGATCGAATGCTCGTCCGTTCCCGAGACGCGTCCATATTGCTGGAATGCGAGCACGTGGAAGCGCTCCGGCGTGAACGGCAGCTCGATCTGCACGTTCACTTTTTCCGAGGTTCCCGTGAGCTCCGGCGAGATTTTTCCCGGCGCGGCGACCGTCAACCAGAGTTGAAACAGCGCCCATGCGGCAATCGTGCCGAGCACGATGCGGCCCTTGGGCGAGCGCAGGGCGTCGGAAGCGATGCTCATGCCGCGCGCACCATCTGAAGCACGCGCGTCGAGAGCTGCTTGAAGCGGTCGTCCTTGACGAGGTCGTCCCAGACGCGGGGACGCGGCAGGTCGACCGCGATCTCGTCGAGCACGCGTCCCTTCGACAGCACGACCACGCGGTTGGCGAGAAACACCGCTTCCGGCACGTCATGGGTAATGAAGATCACCGTCGGCTTGCGCTCCTGCCAGATCCGGGTCAGCTCCTCCTGGAGCGTCATACGCGTCTGCGCGTCGACGCTGGCGAACGGTTCGTCCATCAGCAGGACGTCGGGATTGTTGGCGAGCGCGCGCACCACGCCGACGCGCTGCTGCATGCCGCCGGAGAGCTCGTTGGGATAGCGGTGCGCCGCATGCGACAGCCCCGCCAGCGCGAGATATTCGCGCGCGATGCGGTCGCGCTCGGCCTTCGGCACGCCACGCATTTTTGGGCCGAAGCCGACATTGTCGAGCACAGTCTTCCAGGGAAACAGCGCGAACGACTGGAACACGACGCCACGCTCGGGGCCGGGCCCGTGCACCGGCTTGCCGTCGAGCAGGATGTCCCCCTTCGAATAGGGGATGAAGCCGGCGATCATGTTGAGGATCGTCGTCTTGCCGCAGCCGGACGGGCCGACCACCGAGATGAACTCGCCGGGCTCGACGTCCAGCGAGACGTCGTGAACGGCGGTGACATGCGCGCCTGCGTAAGGATCGAAATAGGTCTTGCCGAGATTGCGCAGCGAAAGCGTCTTCATGATGTCACCAATCCCCAGCGTTGGCCGGTCACGCGCTCGAGCGGCGCGAGGACCCAGGCGTCCACGATGTACCAGAGCAATCCGAGAATGATCATGCCGAGCAGAATCTCGACGGTGGAGCCGGCGCGGCGGGCATCGAACATCATGAAGCCGATGCCCGATGTGCCGACGATCATCTCGACTGCAATCAGCGCGCGCCAGCCATAACCGAGGCCGTTGCGCAGGCCCGTGATGATGTTGGGCAGCGCGCCCGGCAGCGTCACCTCCCAGAGCACCCGCGCGCGCGAGGCACCGAGGCTCAGGGCGGCGCGCGCGAGGTCGCGCGGCACGGATTCGACCCCGAGCACGGTGTTGAGCACGACCGGGAACAGCACAGTGTAGACGATGACGAAGGTCATCGTCGTCAGTCCGAAGCCGAACCAGATCAAGAGGATCGGCAGCCAGGCGATGTCGCCGATCGCCTGGAAGAACAGCAGCACCGGCCAGCAGATCCGGTGCGCCCAGCGGCTCGTGCCGATCAGGATGCCCAAGGGAATGCCGAGCGCCATGCCGAGGGCGGCGCCGGTCGCGAGCCGGATCAGGCTGTCCTGGAGATAGTCGGGCAGGATCCCCTTGTAGGTGAGCGTGAAGAACGCGCGTACCACGTCGGCGGGGCCCGGGAAGAACGCGCGCGGAAACACCCCGGCCTCGCTGACCGCGGTCCACAGCGCGAGCACCGGGATGAAGGGAATGATGGCGGCGATCCCCGGCCAGCGCCGGGTCAGGCGGGTGTAGCCGCCCCAGATTTGCAGCAGCAGGTTCATGCGCGCCTCACCAAGCCCCAGCGTTCGATGGTCGCCCGTTCCAGCGGGACCAGCAGTAGACGGTCGATCAGTAGCCAGAGCACGCCGATCACGATCATGCCGAACACGATCACCTCGGTGCGGTAGAAGTCGCGCGCCACGAACAGCATGTAGCCGAGCCCGACATTGGTCGCGATCATCTCGGCGGCGATCAGGCCGCGCCACGCAAAGCCCAGGCCGGTGCGGATGCCGGTGACGATGTTGGGCAGCGCGCCCGGCAGCAGCACTTCGGTCAGTAGCGCCCAGCGGCCGGCGCCGAGCGAGGCGGCAGCATTGCGCAGCGTGTGTGGAATGGTCCTGACGCCGAGCAGGGTGTTGTAGGCGACGACGAAGAACACGGCGTTGAAGATCACGAAGACAATCGCGCCGAAGCCGTAGCCGAACCACAAGGTTGCGATCGGGATCCAGGCGATGCCGGCGAGCACCGAGAAGAAGCGGAACAATGGCGTGAGAAAAGCCGCCACCGTCGGGCTCACGCCCATGGCGATGCCAAGCGGTACGGCGGTGGCGATGCCAATCAGCGTGCCGAGGCCGACGCGAAGCAGGCTGGCGCCGACATGGGCGAACAACGTGCCGTCGCGGATCGACTCCATGGCGGCCGCGCCGACCGCACCGACCGAGGGAAACACGCGCGGATTGACGTTGAACAGCGGGACCACGATCGCCCAGATCGCCACCAGCGCAAGCAGCGGTGCGACGAACATCGCAGCGCCCGCCAGCGAATTGACGCTGCGGATCAATCGCGACGATCGACCTTTCAGACTGCCCGTCACCTGCATTTGACCTCCCTGACGTTCAGCTATGCCTGTGCCGGCATTTCACGCTGATCATTCCTGACATCGTCGCCGTGTCTCGCGCGATCGCGGCTGCCCGTCGGTTGCCACGACCGCGACCTCGGGCGGAGCGAGGATGTGGGACGAGCCCTTCCTGTCATGGTCCACGACGTTGCCTCCTGCTCTTGACGCTCGACGTCCTGGTCGCGCGCACGGCCGATCCGTCCGTTTTCCGAGTTGCCGCGGCGATGACTGTCTTCCGGTTCGAGAGCTTCAACCGGGTGTAGCCGAGCAGGCGTTCCATCGCGGCGCGCGCCTTCTCCGGGTTGGCGCTCTCGATGGCCCGCGCCGCCGCCACGTGGTTCGGCAAATTGTCCTTGAACCAGCCGCCGGGGCTTCCGACGGCAACGGTGAAGACGGTGCTCAGGATGGTGTCGATCGCGCTGCGAAAGCCCTGCAGTACCGGGTTGTGGGTCGCATCAAGGATGGCAAGATGGAAGGCCTTGTCGGCCGCCAGGGCACTGGCCTGGTCCTTTGCGGTCTGCATGGCGGCCAGGGCCGTATCGATCCGCCAGCGATCGTTCCTGGTCGCGCGTTCGGCCGCAAGCGCTGCGGCTGCAGGCTCGATGATCGAGCGCACCTCCTGGATTGCCAGCAGAAGGTCGCGATCCGGTTCGTCCTGGCCGACGAGCCAGCTCAGCACGTCGCGATCGAGCAGGCTCCATTCGTGGCGCGGCAGTACTTGCGTGCCGTGGCGCGGCCGCACGCTGACGAGGCCCTTTGCGGCGAGCGTCTTGATCGCCTCGCGCACCACGCCGCGCCCG
This sequence comes from Bradyrhizobium sp. WSM2793, assembly GCF_000379585.1. Taxonomy (NCBI): domain Bacteria; kingdom Pseudomonadati; phylum Pseudomonadota; class Alphaproteobacteria; order Hyphomicrobiales; family Nitrobacteraceae; genus Bradyrhizobium; species Bradyrhizobium sp. WSM2793. Next base: position 218,473 of record NZ_KB902824.1, read on the forward strand.
ACGCCGAAACGGGCTTCGAGTTCCGGCTCCGGCGGCAGGGTGGTGCCGACGGGAATGAGATCCTGGGCGATCTCGCGGCCAAGCGTCGTCAGCACGGCGCGGATGCGGCCGGGCTTGATCAGTTTGTCGGCTGGGCTCGGCCGCGCTCTTGCCACCGGTTTGTTTCTCCCCGCCGGCCTGTCCCGGCCGGTTCATTGGTCTCGGCTGCCCGCCGGGCAGCACAATCATCCGATGTTTAACATCGGATGATTGCGTGGGGCGAGCGCAATTGTCGCAGGATGCGTCGTATTGCGCTGCGATATGGCCCGGGCCCGGAGCGGCTACCGCGCCTCGTCCAGCGTACAGACCACCGTGCAGACCACGCCGCGCGGCAGGAAGTCGACGGTGGCCTCGCCGCCGAGCTGGTCGCGTGCGCTGCGCTCGATCAGGCGCGAGCCGAAGCCGCGCTGTACCGGCGCGGTCACCGGCGGTCCGCCGATCTCGGTCCAGATCAGGCGCAGCCGCGGTTTCGGAGCATCGGCGACGATCTCCCAGTCCAGCGTCACCCGGCCGGTCTCGTTGGACAGCGCGCCATATTTCGCGGCGTTGGTGGCGATCTCGTGCACGATCATCGACAGCACCACGGCGAGCCGCGGCGACAGCGGTACGGCGGGTCCGGCCATGCGGATGCGGTCGGGACTGTTCATCAGGAACGGCTGAAGCGCGCGGGCGATCACCTCCCGCAGCTCGGAGCCCGCCCATTTCTCCTGGCTCAGCAAATTATGTGCTTCGGCCAGTGCGCCAAGCCGTCCCTCGAACTTCATCCGCTCGTCCCGGCTGGCGCTGCGGAAGGTCTGCACGGCGATCGCCTGCATCAAGGCCAGCGTGTTCTTGACGCGATGGTTGAGCTCATCGATCAGGAGATTGTGCAGCATCTCGCCGCGCGCGATCGTGGTCGCCATCCTGACCGCGAAGGTCAGGCCGGTCAGCAGCAGGATGCCGCCGATCAGGCTGGTGATCGCGATATTGCGCCAGAGCGGCGCGATCAGCGAGCTTTCGTCGACGCCGGCGGCGATCGTCCAGCCCGTCAGCCGCGATCGTGTGTAGGCTGCGGCCAGAGCGACGCCGTCGAGCGACACCGTCGGAAGCGATGCCTCGCTGCGGCGGAACATCTCGGCATAAAGCGAGGGCGAGGCGCGCTTGCCAAAGGTCTCGCTGGGGTTCGGCGCGCGCGCAAACACGATGCCCTTGGTGTCGAGCAGAGTCACGGTCCAGAGCGGGTCGGGCCGTTGCTTCTCCACCAGCTCCTGAAAGATACTGATCGGCGGGCTGAAGCAGAGGTCGTAGATCACCTCGCCGTCGCGGAACACCGGAACCTCGACGGTGAGCACCTGCCGCCCGTTGATCGCGCCGGTGAACAGGTCGGAATATTGCGGCGACCTGGTCGCAAAGACCTTTTCGATGATCTCGAGATGGCCGCGTGGCGGCAGGCTTGCGGTGTCTTCCGTTGCGGAGGAGAACAGCAGCTGGCCCTTGCGATCGGAGATCAGCACCAACCCGCCCTTGCCATATTGGTCGACGAAGCCGAGCGCGATGCGGCGGAAGTTCTGGAAGTCGTCGTTACGCAGCGAATTCGTCAGTGCAAGGACTTGCAAGCCGCCGGTCATCCGCTGCACCTCGGAGTCGAGCACGAGGCGCATGCTACGCACGTTCTCCAGCACCCGGCGGGTCGCGTCGCTTCGATCCTGTTTGTAATTGTAGAGCACAATGCCAACCGCAAAGACGATCAGCGGCAACATCGTTCCCGTCACCAGAAGAGCGAGCCGGACCGGCAGGGTGAGCTTTGACAAACGCGGGCGTCCCGGTTCCGGCGCAGCGGCGCCGGATTATGATTTTGGGCAGACCATACGTGCGGGACTTGCGCGGCGCCATGTTTTTCGCAGATGGCGAGCGGTTCGGAAACGCGATGTTGCAGCGCAGTTCGGGATGTCCGCGCTCCAATCGGACGGCACGGCCTCCAGCTCGACGTCGGTCGGCACGGTCGCGCCGACGATGATCTTTTCCTTTGTCGTGACCGGACGAAGGTGATGTTCGGTGACGTAGGATTTGATCCTGGTCCGGTATTGCGGCTCGATCTGAACAGCTGCCTCGTGACCGGTTCCGGTGGTTGTCACCACGGTGGATTGCGCAAACGCACTGGTCGAGATCAGAACCGCCGCGGCGGATAGCAGGAGCAGCTTCTTCATCTTTGTCCTCCTCACGAGAATAAGCGCCGCGCGGCCGACGAATTCTACGTCGTGCAGGACGTCAAGACGAAGAAGTGCACTCGTCGACAAGAAGCCGACGGACACGTCGATGACCGTCGTCAGCCCGTCGGGCACGATCTACAAATCGCGGACCGAAGCTGAGAGCGGCAAATGCCGGTATTGATCTTGTGGGCTGTGCCGGCCGTGCTGGTGATCGGCGGCGGCATCTATCTGATCGGGCATACACACTAGGCCTGCAGCAGCGGGCGAGCGGGTCCGTGCGTGCCGCACATTAGGTCCGCTCGTGGCCGGCCTCCTCCGGGAGTGCGACCGTGCCCATGGCCTGCCCGCGCCGTCAGGGGCGCGAGTTGCAGTGCAACAGGTGTGCCGGGCGTAGCCCTGCGACGAAGAGTACCTCCAGCGCACGCGAAATGACTTCCGTCCGGCCAACGTTTTTCATACGCTTCCCCTTCGCCAGCCGCATACCGGCTGCGCTCACGGCCCGGCTACAGGGCCGGAGCATCAAAGGGAGGGGAGACGATGAAGCGAAGGTCATTTCTCGCTGGTATCGGTGCGACCACTGCGGCGGCCACGATTGGGATGCCGTCGATCCTCAGGGCGCAAGCGCCGATCTCGCTGAACGGCGCGGTCCAGTTCAACGACGACCACGCCTTCAACCGGGCACTGCTCCGGTTCGAGGAGCTGGTGAAGAAGTATTACGGCAAGCCCGTCAACTTCACCCTGCACAGGAACTCCTCGCTCGGCCTCGAGAAGCAGTATTTCGAGTACATGTCGCAGGGCAAGGCGGTCGATTACGGCATCGTCTCGCCGGCTCACATGTCGACCTTCGCCAAGGCGGCCCCCTTCATCGATGCGCCCTTCGTGTTCAAGGGCATCGAGCACATGAACAAGGTCGTCGAGGCCAATATCCTGGCGCCGATCGCCGACGAGGTCGCGGCGAAGGCCGAGGTCGTCCTGATCGGCTATTCCGGCGGCGGCATCCGCAACATCTTCGCCAACAAGCCACTTAAGAATCTCGCCGATCTCAAGGGACTCAAGGTTCGCGTGCAGGGCGCGCCGATCTGGTCGAAGACCTTTGCGGCGGTCGGCATGAGCCCGACGGTGATCGCCTATAACGAGATCTACAACGCGATCCAGAACGGCGTGATATCGGCCGGCGAAAACGAGGCGGCCGGCGTCGAGGCGATGAAGTTCTACGAAGTCGCTCCGCATCTCAACCTGACCCAGCACGCCGTGTCGATCCGGCCGATCTGCTTCTCGGTGAAGACGCTGAAGACCCTGCCGAAGGAGTTGCAGGACGCGATCATGAAGGCCGGCAAGGAGGCCGGCGACTACGGCCGTCAGCTCGAGTCGAGCGAAGAGGTCGTCAAGCTCGACACGCTCGAGAAGGCCGGCAAGCTCAAGCGCGTTCCCTTCGAGGAGCGGGACGCCATGAAGAAGCTCGCCGACCCCGTGATGGCCACCTACGCCAAGGAAATCGGTGCGGAGGGCATTTTCGAGAAGATCAACGTCGTCTGAGGTCTTTGCGTCCGCCGACAGCATCTCCGGGCAAGCCCCGCTTCTTGCCCGGAGCTGGCGGATGAGTTGCTGCACGGAGCCCCAATGTCTGAAATGCCCGTCCCGTCCACACCGTCGCTGTGGCGTCGCGTCTCGGCGGCCTATGCGAAGCTGCTGGAATTCCTGCTGGCCGTCTGCGTCGGCGTCCTGGTCGTTCCGGTCACGCTGCAAATCATCTCACGCTACACGCCCTTCATTCCGTCCTACATCTGGACGGAGGAGATGGCGCGCTTCCTGTTCGTCTGGACGATCATGATCGGCGCCATGGTCGGCGTGCGCGAAGCGCAGCATTTCGAGGTCGATGTCTGGCCCGATTTGTCGCGGCGGTCGGAGGCCGCGGTGCGAATCCTTGCGCGGCTCGGCATACTGGCGCTGGCGCTGGTGTTCGTATCGGCCGGCCTCGAGTTCACCCGCTTCGCCTGGAACAGGACTTCGGAACTGGCCGATCTGCCGCTTTGGCTGATTCACGTCGCCTGGCCCGTTGCCGGAGTCACGTGGATCGTCTTCGCGGGTGAACAGATCGTCGATGAAATGCGCATTCTGGTTGGGGCAGGGCGATGAGCGGCAATGTACTCTCTGCCGGACAGGCCGCGATGGTGCTGTTCGGGGTTTTCATCGGCCTGCTCATCGCGCGGGTGCCGGTGGCCTTCGCGCTCGGCCTTGCCTGCGTGCCGATCCTGCTGATCGAGCCGCATCTGTCGCTGATGACGCTCGCGCAGGAGACCTTCAATGCGTACAATTCTTTCATCCTGCTGGCGGTGCCGTTCTTCCTGCTGACGGCGAACCTGATGAGCATCGGCGGCATCACCGACCGCCTGGTGGCGCTGTCGCGCTCGATGGTCGGTCACTGGCCGGGGTCGCTGGCGCAAATCAACGTCGTGCTGTCGGTGTTTTTTGCCGGCATCTCCGGCTCCTCGACCGCCGATGCGGCGAGCCAGTCAAAGATCTTCATCGATGCACAGACCAAGGAGGGCTACGATCTCTCGTTCTCGATCGCCATCACGGCGGTGTCGGCGGTCCTGGCGGTGATTATCCCGCCGTCGATCCTCATGATCGTGTGGGGCGGGCTGATCTCGACCTCGATTGCGGCGATGTATCTGGCCGGCATCGTGCCGGGCCTGCTGATCGCGGGCGCGCAGATGGCGACGGTGCATGTCTATGCCGTGCGCCGCGGCTACCCGACCTATCCGAAGGCAAGCTGGGTCGAGATGCGATGCGCCATCTGGCGGTCGATACCGGCCATGATGACGCCGTTCATCATCGTTGGCGGCATCCTGCTCGGCTGGTTCACCGCGACCGAGTCCGCCTGTGTTGCGGTGCTCTATTCTGTCGTGCTCTCAGCATTCTTCTATCGCGAGACGGGTCTACGCGAATTGTACAAGGCGTTGCTCGATACCGGGCGCCTCGCCGGCGTGGCACTGTTCTGCGTCGGCACCGCAAGTGCGTTTGGCTGGCTGCTCGCCTACTACAAGATCCCTCACGAACTGCTGGCCAATGTCTCGACATGGGGCATGGGCGCTGTTGCGGCCGGCTTCTTCATCTCCTTCTGCTTTCTGGTGGTCGGCTGCTTTCTCGACGCCATCCCGGCCATTATCATCGTCGGCACCGTGCTGGAGCCGCTCGCCAAGTCGGTCGATCTCCATCCGGTCCAGTTCGCGATCATCTCCATCGTATCGCTGGCCTTCGGACTGGTGACGCCGCCCTACGGTCTGTGTCTGATGATCGCCTGCTCGATCGCGGGCGTGCGGCTGCGCTATGCGCTGAAGGACACGGTCATCATGCTGATTCCGATGCTGCTCGTGCTCGCGGCAGTCATCGTCTGGCCCAGCGTGTCGCTGTTCCTGCCGCGTCTGATCGTGCCGGAGATGCTTAAATGAGCGTCTGATGGCGCGATCCCGCGGCGGTGGGCCGCGGGATCGGTTGGATTGGTTACAGATTGCTCTCGGTGATCGCGGCGTAGACCATGCTGCGCAGCTCGCGCCGGATCGGGTAGGCGCTCGACGGCAGCACCTGCGTCATGAAGATCGCGATCAGCTCTTCGGCCGGATCGATCCAGAACGAGGTCGTGGCTGCGCCGCCCCAATTGTATTCGCCGGGGCTGCCGGCGATCAGCGTTTCGGACGGGCGCATGGTCACCGCGAAGCCGAGGCCGAAGCCGATGCCGTTATAGGTGGCCTCGGAGAAGAGCGAGCGCGACACTTCGGGCAGGGCACCGCCGCCCGGAATGTGGTTGCTGGTCATCAGCGCCAGCGTCTTCGGCCCGATCAGCCTGACGCCGCCGAGCTCGCCGCCATTGAGCAAGGCACGGCAGAACGTGAGATAGTCTGCCACTGTCGAGCAGAGGCCGCCGCCCCCGGAGATGAACGAGGGCGGGGTGAGGAATGAGCTCGTTGCGGGGTCGTCCTGAAGCGTCAGGCCCTCGCGCCGCTGGCCGGCATGGAAGGTCATGCCGCCACCGGGGTCGGCCGAGTAGCAGGCGGCGAACCGGTGGGCCTTGGAAGCAGGCACGTGGAAATCGGTGTCGGTCATGCCGAGCGGGTCGAGAACGCGTTGCTTCAGGAATTGCTCGAAGGGGATTCCCGAGATCTTGCCGATGAGATAGCCGAGCACGTCGGTCGAGACCGAATAGTTCCAGGCCTCGCCCGGCGAGAACTCCAGCGGGATTTTTGCGAGGCTTTCGATCATGGTCTGGAGCGTGCCTGACTTCTCAACCTCGCCGATTTTCTCGGCGCGGTAGGCGGCATCGACATTGGAGCGTTGCTGGAAGCCGTAGGTGAGGCCGGAGGTGTGGCGCAGGAGGTCGACGATCAGCATCGGCCGGGACGGCGGACGGGTCAGGAAGGCCGGCGAAGTGCCGGCGATGAACACGCCGAGATCCTTCCATTCCGGAATGAATTTGGCGACGGGTTCGTCGATCGCGACCAGGCCTTCCTCGACCAGCATCATGAAGGCGACGCTGGTGAGCGGCTTGGTCATGGAATAGATGCGGTAGATGGTGTCGTCCTTGACCGCCAGCTTGCGCTCGACGTCGGCAAAGCCTTGAACCGAGCTGTGCGCGACCTTGCCGCGGCGGTAGACCAGAAGATGCGTGCCCGGGAAGCGGCCGGCATCGATGTACCGGTTCTTCAGATGCGCATCGATGCGGTCGAGCGCGGCCTTGGACATGCCGACGGATTCGGGCGAGGCGGGGGTGGGGGCGAGCATCAGTTCCTCCGGGCAGTTTTGTCGGTCCGTTGATAGCCAAATGACGGCCCCATTCCAAGCCGCTCGCGCTTAACGCGAGCGGGCCGGCTGGTGTAGGCTGGCCCCTGGAACGCCTCCAGGCCCCCCCGGGCCAATGAGAAAACGCAGGGCAAACCATCATGACCCAGTTCAACGAGACTGATCTCACCCAGGCCGTCGTCAAAAGCTTCGACAGCACGCCCGATCCGCGCGCGAAATTCCTGCTCCAGGAATTGGTGAAGTCGCTGCACGATTACGTGAGCAAGACGGGTCTCACCTTCGAGGAATGGGACTACGCCATCGATTTCCTGACCCGCACCGGGCAGAAATGCACCGACACCCGCCAGGAGTTCATCCTGCTGTCCGACGTGCTCGGTGTCTCCATGCTGGTCGACGCGGTCAACCATCGCGACCGCGAGGGCGCCACCCAGACAACCGTGCTCGGCCCGTTCTATGTCGGCGAGCACAAGGTGACCGCGCACGGCACCGACATCTCGCCGAACAATCAAACCGGCGAGCGGATGTTCGTGCAGAGCCGCGTTACCGATCTCAAGGGCAAGCCGCTGGCCAATGTCCCCGTCGACGTCTGGCATGCCGATGACGACGGCTTCTACGATTCCCAGAAGCCGAACTATGACGAGGTCGGCGCTTCGGCGCGGGCGCGCTTCATCACCGATGACGACGGCCGCTTCTTCTTCCGTACCATCTTGCCATGCAGCTATCCGATCCCGACCGATGGCCCGGTCGGCGAGATGATCATGCAGACCAAGCGTCATCCGATGCGCCCGGCGCATGTGCACTTCCTGGTCAACGCGAAGGGATACGAGCCGCTGATCACGCACGTCTTCATGGACGGCGACAAATATCTGGATTCCGACGTGGTGTTCGGGGTCAAGGATGATCTCGTCGCCAAGGTCGAGCCGCGCAACGATCCCGCGATGCCTGACGGCTCCAAGGCGGACGGTCAGTGGCATTTGATGAGCTATGAATTCCACCTCAAGCCCGGTGGCGGCATGGCGCCGACGCCGCTTGGTGTGAAGGCTGTGGAGCGGGCCTGATGGCCCGCCGGGATGCTGCGGCACTCCGGGCGCGTACGACGTCCGCTGTGTTTCCGATAGCGGCACAATAACGGACCTCAGCGTTCGGAGTTGGGCCATCCACGGAAGTCGTCAACCTACCAGCGATTAAGCCGGCACTTGGTCGACTGATCCCGAGTCACCACCCAAGTCTACCTAGGTATGGTCACTTCATACCTGCGCGCGATGGCGCCGACCAGGTGCTTGGTGGTACCGATGCATCCAGAGTGAAAAGCAACGGAACCGGCCCTGCGAGCCGGCAGTTGCGGGACAAGGCCGGCGGCGTAGCGCCCGCCGGCCCTTCTTCCGAACTAGCCGGCGCTATGCCGCTCAATTGATGCTGATTGCCATGGTTGGTGCAGAGAGTACGCCATGAGAAACATCGCCGATCTCCTGATGCGGTTCTGGCAGGGAAGCCGACCCGCGTCCAATACTCAGATTGTGGCTATCGCTGAAAACCAGGATCGATCCAGCATGGCTGATTTTGTCAGGATCCTGCAGGCCTACGATCAAGCCCCGTAGGGCCGACTGCGTCTGTCCGTGATACGGATGTCAGGCAAACAAAACTCAAGACGCGACCTCACCGCTAGATGGGCCCGTCAGCGACGGGGATCTTGAAGTCTCGGAATTCGGCCGGTGCGCGCACGATGCGTTGCACGATCACCGATCAGGGTTTGGGACCCATTCCTCCGCGGTTGAGTCCCAATGATGGGTGTCGTCGAACTGTTTCCAGAGTGGCCGCCTTGACTTACTTTCACCGCTCTGTCGGTTTGCATTCGGTGCGCGGAGTTGGACGACGAGCGCCCCGGCCTTCATCACCCATTCGCGAGCGTTATATCGGGAGTTCCATTTGATTGCCGCGAGCATTGGATGCCTCCTTCAAAGTAAGAAGCTTTCGTCACTTTAGCCCGAGCCAAGACCCAAGGATGTAAACCACTTCACAGTTGGTCAACATCTTCGACATAGGGGCCGGCGACCTCACCACGCGGCGACCTCAACTAGGTCCGCTCGACGTTCCGGCCTCCGGCATGGCGTCACGTTGCCGCGCGATCAAAAGGCACGCGACGAAACGCAGCATTGTACTTGCGCGCGAAGGCGCGTCCTTTTGAGAAAGTGTATTCTATCGCTGATGGGCGGCGCTCGATAGAGGCCAGCGCATGCTTGAGCTTTGGAACAGCTGGTACGACACCCTGGCGTCGGTGGAGGCGCTTGCCACGGTCATCATCATTGTCCTAGTGGCTGCAGGCGCTATCACGCTGGCGGATAGTCGGCGCCGATGGACGCGTCCGACAAAAGATTGATTTAGGGAGATAAAGTTCCCGCATGACCGTCAAGAGTCGACGCTTCGGCCCTAGCGGGCGTGCAGCAGCGCCAGCAGCACGACGACGGCGCAGGCGAGCGCGGCCGAGGTCAGCTTCCAGAACATCAGCGGGCTGCGCTCCAATAGCGGCGTGATCCGCGTGTCGAGATAGGCCGGATTGGGCGTGCGAAGCTCGAAGACGAATTCGGACAGGTCCTCGTGCCGCTTGTAGGGATCGGGATGCAGCGCGCGGCGGAGCGCGCCGTCGATCCAGGCCGGCACGCTGCGGTCGTCGTCCGCGGAGCGATATTTGAGCTTCCGCACGTCCGCCTTACGCCGGATCCTGGCAATTTGGGCGCCGTAGGGAAGCTTTCCCGTCAGCATCTGGTAGCAGATCACCGCCAGCGAAAACATGTCGGAGCGCGGCGAGCCGCCTTGCCCGAGAAAATACTCCGGCGCCGTATACTGGACCGTGCCCAGGATTTCGTCGGCCTCGTCCCGTGGCGCGGCCTCCGCGACGCCCGCGACCCTGACCGATCCGAAGTCGATGATCTTCGCGGTGCCGGTCTTGTCGATCAGGATGTTGTCGGGCCTGAGATCCTGATGCAGCATCTCCATGCGGTGGAAGGCGCGCAGGCCCGCGGCGATCTGCTCAATGATGCCACGCACCGTCTCGAGATCGGGGCGCGGATTGTCGGTCATCCACTGTTTCAGGGTCTGCCCCTCGACGAACTCGGTCGCGACATAGAGATAATTGCGGCGCCGCGACTGTGACAGCGGCTTCAGCACGTGCGGGCTGTCGATCCGGCGCGCGATCCACTCCTCCATCAGGAAGCGCTTGAGATAGGCGGCATTGTCGCGCAAATCGACCGACGGCAGCTTGAGCGCGACCGGCTCCTCGGTCTCGACATCGACGGCGAGATAGATGTGGCTGCGGCTGCTGCCGTGGATCTCGCGGACGATGCGGTAGCCGTCGAACATCGCGCGCGGCTCTGGCAGCGGGGGCAGCGGCAATTGTGAGGTCTGATTGAAGATGCCGGCCGGCTCGCGCTGCGGCACCGCGTCGATGCGGATAATCTGGACGGTGATGTTGTCGTCGCTGCCGCGCCGGTAGGCCTCCTCGACGATCGCCTTGGCCGCTCCGTCTAGCTCGCCTGCGTGCTCGTTCAGCGCGCTCGTGATGAAGCGCGCGTCGACGAATTCGTAGGCGCCGTCGGTCGCCAGCAGGAACGTGTCGCCGGCCTCGACCTCGAACGCCAGGTAGTCGATCTCGAGCTGCGGATTGATGCCGAGCGCGCGGCCGAGATAGGTCTGCTCCGACGACACGATGATCCGGTGGTCGTCGGTCAGTTGCTCGAGCGCCTTGCCGGCGACGCGGTAGATGCGGCAGTCGCCGACATGGAAGATGTGCGCGGTGGTCGCCTTGATGACCATGGCGCTCAGCGTGCAGACATAGCCCTTGTCGCGGTCATAGGCGTATTGGCTCTTGCGCGTCTGCGCGTGCAGCCAGGAATTGGTCGCATCCAGCACGCGGCGGGCGGACGTCTTCACCGTCCAGGATTCCGACGTGCAGTAATAGTCCATCAGGAAGCTCTTGACCGCCGACTCGCTGGCGATCTGGCTCACCGTGCTAGAGGAGATGCCGTCGGCGAGGACCGCCGCGATGCCCTTCAGGCCGAGCAGCGGCTCCTCCGGAATCAGGACGCCGTGGAAATCCTGATTGACCGGCTTGCGGCCCTTGTCGGAGTGCTGGCCGACCGAGATCAGGAGTCCGCGGGTCATCGTCATCACCAGGAGAGAGGAGCCTCACCCTGGCTGGGCGAGGCTCCCCTGTCGAGACGTGTTTGATCAGGCCGCAACGCGGGGCTTCGCGGCCTTGTCGGCCTGCCGCTTCGGCAGGGTCATGACGTGCGTGGCGTAAAGGGTCATGCCGGTGAAGGCGAGGCCGCCGACGAGGTTGCCGAGCACAGTCGGGATCTCGTTCCAGATCAGATAGTCCAGGATCGAGAACTTTGCGCCGAGCAGCAGGCCGGACGGGAACAGGAACATGTTCACGACGGAATGCTCGAACACCATGTAGAAGAACACCAGGATCGGCATCCACATCGCGATAACCTTGCCGGGGACCGAGGTCGAGATCATGGCGCCGACGACGCCGGTCGAGACCATCCAGTTGCAGAGCATGCCGCGCATGAACAGCGTCGCCATGCCGGCCGCACCGTGCGCGGCGTAGCCGAGCGTCCGGCTCTCGCCGATGATTCCGATGGCGGTGCCGACCTTGTCCGGCGGCTGCGTGAAGCCGAAGGTGGTGACGAAGGCCATCATGAAGGCGACCGTGAACGCGCCGGCGAAATTACCGATGAAGACAAGGCCCCAGTTGCGCAGCACGCCGCCGATCGTGACGCCAGGACGCTTGTCGATCAGGGCAAGCGGCGAGAGCACGAACACGCCGGTCAGGAGGTCGAAGCCGAGGAGGTACAACATGACGAAGCCGACCGGAAACAAGAGCGCGCCGACCAGCGGCTGACCCGTGTTGACGTTGATCGTGACGGCGAACCATGCGGCGAGCGTGAGGATGGCGCCGGCCATGTAGGCGCGGATGATGGTATCCCGGGTGGACATGAAGATCTTGGACTCGCCCGCATCCACCATCTTGGTGACGAATTCCGAAGGCGCGAGATACGACATCAATGGTTCCTTTTGCTTCGTAAGAGAGATCGACGCGCCCGGGAGCGCGGCTGCAACGTCATGGGCCGTGCCGGCTGGCCTGCCGCGCACGAGGGCTATGGAAGGTCTGGAAGCCTTGGGAATCGCGTCACGAGGACTAAAGCAGGGAAGGGCCGCGAGGCAGTTGAGCTTCCGGATGCAGCCGCCAGAGGCTGCACAATGCGGCGAGCCGCAGTCTTCGTTGACGTCCATAGAGAAGCAAGTTGCGTGCCGCGCCGTCCGGCAAGAAAAATCTAGTCACATCAATAACATGGATCTCGGCCCGATCCGGCGTCACAGCACTTGGCGGCCTGTTGCTTGATCGGTTGCACAAGGTTTGTGCGTCGCACAAGAATTAAGCAGGCCGCAACTTTCGCATGCGGGCTGGACCTGCGACAGTCGCGCGCAGTCTCTTTAATGTGCTGATCTATAATAAGTTTTCGCTGTGACGGGCTTGGCATGAAGCTTGAATAGTTCCATGCCGACGCCATTGAAGCCGTCCCGCGAGACTTCTCATCCGACTTGCCGACGCCACCAGACGGGGGTCTCCCCGTCGTGCGTTCGCATGCGCCAAAGACGGCGCCGCCGGACGGACGGGCTGCTCGTGTGCACTGACGCCATCAATTCTGCAACGACGCAAAGGACGATACAGCCTATGACCAAGCGCACCCGCCGGCCCTCGGAGAGTGGCCTCAGCCGCCGTCAATTGTTGAAGGCCACCGGCTCGACCGCCGCACTTCTCGCCGCCGCAAAACTGAATTTCCCCGCCGGCGCTTTCGCGCAGGATTCAGGCCCCGAGGTAAAGGGTGCCAAGCTCGGCTTCATCGCGCTGAGCGATGCCGGCCCGCTCTTCGTCGCCAAGGACAAGGGCCTGTTCGCCAAATACGCCATGCCCGACACCGACGTGCAGAAGCAGGCCTCCTGGGGCACCACGCGCGACAATCTCGTGCTCGGCTCCGAAGGCAACGGCATCGACGGCGCGCACATCCTGACCCCGATGCCTTACCTGATCTCGGCCGGCAAGGTGACGCAGAACAACCAGCCGACGCCGATGTACATCCTGGCGCGGCTCAATCTCGACAGTCAGTGCATCTCGGTCGCCAACGAATATGCCGACCTCAAGCTCGGCGTCGACGCATCGCCGTTCAAGGCGGCGCTGGAGAAGAAGAAAGCCTCCGGCAAGGCCGTGAAGGCCGCGATGACCTTCCCCGGCGGCACGCATGATCTCTGGATCCGCTATTGGCTCGCCGCCGGTGGCATCGATCCCGACAAGGACATCGAGACCATCGTGGTGCCGCCGCCGCAGATGGTGGCCAACATGAAGGTCGGCACCATGGACTGCTTCTGCGTTGGCGAGCCCTGGAATCTGCAGCTGATCAATCAGAAGATCGGCTACACCGCGGTCAACACCGGCGAGCTCTGGAACAAGCATCCGGAAAAGTCCTTCGGCATGCGCGCCGCCTTCGTCGACAAATATCCGAAGGCCGCCAAGGCGCTGCTGATGGCCGTGATGGAAGCCCAGCAATGGGCCGACAAGGCCGAGAACAAGGCCGAGCTCGCCGCCATCATGGGCAAACGGCAGTGGATGAACTGCCCGGTCGAGGACGTGCTCGATCGCAGCGCCGGCAAGTTCGACTACGGCATCCCCGGCAAGGTGGTCGAAAACTCGCCGCACATCATGAAGTACTGGCGCGACTTCGCTTCTTACCCGTTCCAGAGCCACGACCTCTGGTTCCTCACCGAGGACATCCGCTGGGGCAAGTACGAGCCTGGCTTCGACACCAAGGCGCTGATCGCCAAGGTCAATCGCGAGGACATGTGGCGCGATGCGGCCAAGACTCTGGGCGTCGCCGCCGCGGAAATTCCAACCTCCACCTCGCGTGGCAAGGAGACCTTCTTCGACGGCAAGGTGTTCGATCCCGAAAATCCGGCAGCCTATCTGAAGTCGCTCGCGATCAAGCGCGTCGAAGTCTGATGGAGCCTGCGGCCGCCGTCAGGCGGCCGCTTCGTCCTTTGAAGCCGGAGAGGGATTTTCGATGAACATGCCTGCCACCAAGATTGAGCTTGAGATCGCGTCGCCTGCGGCCGCTGCCGCGCCGGTCGTCGCGCTGACGCCGAAGCGCCCGCCGCGCACGGATGCCTATGCACGGATGGCGCGGGAAACTGCCGTGCGCGTGATCCCACCGCTGGTCGTGATTGCGCTTTTGACGCTGGTGTGGGAGTTGGTCTGCCGCCGCGCCGGCTCGGCGCTGCCGCCGCCGTCGAAAGTATTCAAGGACACCAAGGAGCTGATCCTCGATCCGTTCTTCGACCATGGCGGCATCGACAAGGGCCTGTTCTGGCATCTGTCCGCCAGTCTGCAGCGCGTTGCCCTGGGCTATTCGCTCTCGGCGATCGCCGGCATCGCGCTCGGCGTCCTGGTCGGACAGTCGGTCTGGGCCATGCGCGGGCTCGATCCGCTATTCCAGGTCCTGCGCACGATTCCGCCGCTGGCCTGGCTGCCGCTGTCGCTCGCGGCCTTCCGCGACGGTCAGCCCTCGGCGATCTTCGTCATCTTCATCACCTCGATCTGGCCGATCATCATCAACACTGCGGTCGGCATCCGCAACATCCCGCAGGACTATCGCAACGTCGCCGCGGTGGTGCAGCTCAATCCGCTGGAATTCTTCGCCAAGATCATGATCCCGGCGGCCGCGCCCTACATCTTCACCGGCCTTCGCATCGGCATCGGCCTGTCGTGGCTGGCGATCGTCGCGGCGGAAATGCTGATCGGCGGTGTTGGCATCGGTTTCTTCATCTGGGACGCCTGGAACTCCTCGCATATCAGCGAGATCATCCTGGCGCTGTTCTATGTCGGCATCGTCGGCTTCGTGCTGGACCGCGTGATCGCGGGCCTCGGCAAGGTCGTCACCCGCGGCACCGCGCTGAACTGAGAGGAGAGGGTACATGACCGCCTATCTGAAGCTCGACCACATCGACAAGGTCTTCACCCGCGGTGCCGCCACCACGGAGGTGCTGAAGGAGATCAATCTCACGATCGAGAAGGGCGAATACGTCTCGATCATCGGCCATTCCGGCTGCGGCAAGTCGACCCTGCTCAACATCATCGCGGGGCTGACCAACGCCACCACCGGCGGCGTGCTGCTGGAAAACCGCGAGGTCAACTCGCCGGGACCCGACCGCGCCGTGGTGTTCCAGAACCACAGCCTGTTGCCGTGGCTCACCGTGTACGAGAACGTCAGGCTCGGCGTCGACAAGGTCTTTGCCAGGACCAAGTCCCGTGCCGAGCGCGACGCCTGGGTCATGCACAATCTCAATCTGGTGCAGATGGCCCACGCCAAGGACAAGCGTCCTTCCGAAATCTCCGGCGGCATGAAACAGCGCGTCGGCATTGCGCGGGCGCTGGCGATGGAGCCGAAGGTGCTGCTGCTGGATGAGCCGTTCGGCGCGCTCGACGCACTGACCCGTGCTCACTTGCAGGACTCGGTGATGGCGCTGCATCAGAAGCTCGGCAACACCATTTTGATGATCACTCACGACGTCGACGAGGCCGTGCTGCTGTCCGACCGCATCGTGATGATGACCAATGGGCCGAGCGCGCGCATCGGCGAGGTGCTGGAGGTACCGCTGGTGCGCCCGCGCAAGCGGCTCGAGCTCGCCACCAACACCACCTATCTGAAGTGCCGCCAGCGCGTGCTCGAATTCCTCTATGAGCGTCATCGCTTCGTCGAAGCCGCGTAACGAAGAGTTAACGCAAGCGGATGCCTGCGCACAAATAATCGACATCCCGCTCAATCCTTGTGCGTCGCACAAGGATTGAGCGAATCGCAAATTTTGCGTGCGAAAAAGCTCTGCAGAAATTTCTGGCAATACGAATAACGTCCTGAAATCCCTGTATTTCCAGCGTGCGCGCAACTGGCACGGAAATTGAAATGTCTTTGCGCGACGCCAACGACGACGTCCCTCAACATCATCAATCAGCATCGTGAACTCGCCACCGGGGTGAAGCCTCGGAGCGCGCCTCCATGTGAGGCAGAGCCTGCAACGACGCAGCGGTGAGCCTGGAAGGGATACTCAATGACGAAGAATCCTACTTGGATTTCAGACTGGCGCCCCGAAGATGAGGCGTTCTGGAATGCGACTGGCAAGACTATCGCGCGACGCAACCTGATCTGGTCGATCGTGGCCGAGCATATCGGCTTCTCGGTCTGGCTGATCTGGAGCATCGTCACCACCAAGCTGCCGCAGGCGGGCTTTCACTACTCGACCGACCAGCTGTTCCAGCTGATCGCGGTGCCGGGGCTGATCGGTGCCCTGATGCGCTTTCCCTACACTTTCGCGGTGACCACGTTCGGCGGTCGCAACTGGACCATCTTCAGCGCGGCGATCCTGTTCATTCCGACCTTGTCGCTTGCCTATTTCGTGAGCCAGCCCGATACGCCGTTCTGGCTGATGCTGCTGATCGCCTCGACCGCGGGTCTCGGCGGCGGCAACTTCGCCTCCAGCATGACCAACATCTCCTTCTTCTTCCCTGACCGGATGAAGGGCTGGGCGCTCGGCCTGAACGCGGCCGGCGGCAATATCGGCGTCTCCAGCGTGCAGCTCCTGACCCCGATCCTGATGACGCTCGCCGTCTTCAACCTGTTCCAGGCGACGCCGGTCGACGGCATCTTCCTGCAGAACGCCGGCCTGATGTGGGTGCTGCCGATCGCGATCGCGGTGTTCGGTGCCGTGTTCTTCATGAACAACCTGACCACGGCGAAGTCGTCGGTGAAGAACCAGCTTGCGATCGTCAAGCGCAAGCACACCTGGATCATGGCGTATCTCTATATCGGCACGTTCGGCTCGTTCATCGGCTATTCGGCTGCGTTTCCGCTGCTGATCAAGACCCAGTTCCCGCAAATCACGATTGCGATCGCGTTCCTGGGGCCGCTGGTCGGCTCGCTGTCGCGGCCGCTCGGCGGCTGGCTTGCCGACAAGATCGGTGGCTCCGTCATCACCTTCTGGAACTTCATCGTGATGGCGGGCGCAACGGTCGGCGTGCTCTACTTCGTCGGGCAAAAGGATTTCATCGGCTTCCTGTCGATGTTCCTGATCCTGTTCGTGACGACGGGCATCGGCAACGGATCGACCTATCGCATGATCCCCTCGATCTTCCGCGAAGAGAACCTGTTCAAGGTGCGCGGCAAGGGCGATGCGGCGCGCGCGCTCGCGCTGAAGACGGCGAGCATCGAGAGTGGTGCGGCGGTCGGCTTCATCGGCGCGATCGGCGCCGTTGGCGGCTACCTGATCCCGACTGGTTTCGGCAAGTCGATCGCCCTGACCGGCGGCCCCCAGCTCGCGCTCGCGATCTATCTCGGCTTCTACGCCAGCTGCCTCGGCTTGACGTGGTGGTTCTACCTGCGTCGCGGCCCGCAGGGTGAGGGCGCGTCAAGCCTCGCGGAGGCGCGAGTCTGACGCTTGGTACGAATCTCGCTTCTCCCCGTACGCGGGGAGAAGCATTGCCCGACAGTTTGACCATGAACCTGGTTCGCAATGGCGCGCACCAAGGCAAACCCAACAGGCAGGAGAACATCATGACGCCAGAACAGATCACCCTCATCCAGCAGAGCTTCGCCAAGGTCGCGCCGATTTCGCAAGCTGCCTCCGTGTTGTTCTACGATCGTCTGTTCGAAGTGGCGCCGTCCGTGCGTGCGATGTTCCCTGAAGACATGACCGAGCAGCGCAAGAAGCTGATGGGCATGCTCGCCGCCGTCGTCAGCGGCCTCTCGAACCTGGAGACGATTCTTCCCGCGGCCTCCGCGCTCGCCAAGCGCCACGTCGCCTACGGCGCCACCGCCGAGCACTACCCCGTGGTCGGCGCGTCTCTGCTGTGGACCCTTGAGAAGGGCCTTGGCGACGCCTGGACGCCGGAATTGGCAAAGGCCTGGACCGACGCTTACGGCGTGCTGTCCGGCTACATGATGTCCGAGGCCTATGGCGCGCAAGCGCAGGCCGCTGAATAGGAGATGCCTCGTGAGTGAACCGCTGGTCATCGTCGGTAACGGTATGGCAGCCGCGCGTCTGGTCGACGAGCTCGCCAAGTCCGCACTCGGCCGCTACGCGGTCGCCGTGATCGGCGAAGAGCCGCGGCTCGCTTACAATCGCGTGCTGCTTTCATCCGTGCTGGCCGGCGAGACCGGCTCGCACGAGATCGAGCTCCGGCCGGCCGATTGGTGGCGCCATCGCGGCGTGACGGTGCGCTACGGCTATCGCGTCACCGAGATCGACACCGGCCGCCGCGAGCTCAAGATCGAAGGCGAGGAGAGCATGGAATATTCCAAGCTCGTGCTCGCCACCGGATCGACGCCGCTGCGGCTGAATTTGCCGGGTGCCGATCTCGCCGGCGTGCACACGTTTCGCGATACGCGCGACGTCGACCTTTTGCTGACGCTGGCCGCTGCGAAGAAGCGCGTCGTCGTGGTTGGCGGCGGCCTGCTCGGGCTCGAGGCAGCCTACGGCCTTGCCAAGGCCGGTGCGCCGGTGACGCTGCTGCATCTGATGGACCGGCTGATGGAGCGTCAGCTCGATGGGCCGGCCGCCGACCTGCTCAAGACGCTGGTCGAGCGCAAGGGCATCCGCATCCTGCTCAATGCCTCGACGGCCCGCATCCATGGCGATGGTCATGTCGAGGCCGTCGAGCTTGCCGATGGCAGCCGCATCGAGGCCGATGCGGTGATCTTCGCCGCCGGGATCAAGCCGAACGTGGCGCTTGCCAAGGACGCCGGCATCGCCGTCAACCGCGGCATCGTCGTCAACGATGTGATGCAGACGGCATCGCCCGACATCTTCGCGCTCGGCGAATGTGCCGAGCATCGCGGCACCTGCTATGGCCTGGTCGAGCCCGCCTATGAGCAGGCGCGGGTGCTGGCACGGCATCTGGCCGGCCGGCCCGCCGCCTATCAGGGCAGCGTGGTCTCGACCAATTTGAAGGTCTCCGGCGTCAGCGTGTTCTCCGCCGGCGACTTCATGGGCGGGGAGGGCAGCGAGAGCCTGGTGCTGACAGACCGCAGGCGCGGCACCTACAAGAAGCTCGTGATCGCCGACGGCCGGCTCACCGGCGCGGTGCTGATCGGCGATACCGTCGATGCGCTCTGGTATCTCGAGCTGATCCGCAATCGCGACAAGGTGGCGGCGATCCGCACCGACATGATGTTCGGCCGCGCGCTTGCGCGTTCTTCCGAGGCGGCTTGATAGAGCCGGCGTGACAAGGCAGCTTGATATGACGGCGATCGATCCCGCGCTTCGTGCCACCAAGACGACCTGTCCCTATTGCGGCGTCGGCTGCGGCGTGCTGGCGACGCCGGATGGCAAGGGCGGTGCGGCGATCGCTGGCGATCCTGACCATCCCGCCAATTTCGGCCGGCTGTGCTCGAAAGGCTCAGCGCTCGGCGAGACCGTCGGGCTGGAAAGCCGCTTGCTCTATCCGCTGATCCGCTGCAAGGGCGCGCTCGAACGCGTCGCCTGGAGCGATGCGCTCGATCATGTCGCCCATCGCATGCAGCACATCGTGGCACGCGACGGCGCCGACGCGGTCGCGTTCTATCTCTCCGGTCAGCTCCTCACCGAGGATTACTACGTCGCCAACAAGCTGATGAAGGGCTTTGTCGGCACGGCGAATGTCGACACCAATTCACGGCTCTGCATGTCGTCCTCGGTCGCCGGCCATCGCCGCGCTTTTGGCGCCGACACAGTCCCCGGCTGCTACGAGGATCTCGACCAGGCCGATCTACTGGTCTTCGTCGGCTCGAACGCGGCCTGGTGCCATCCGGTGCTGTTCCAGCGCATGCTGAAGAACCGTGGGGAGCGCGGTGCGCGCATGATCGTGATCGACCCGCGCCGCACCGACACTGCGAGCGATGTCGATCTGTTCCTCGGCCTCAAGCCCGGCACCGATACCGCGCTGTTCTCCGGCCTGTTCGTCCATCTCGCCGACAGCGGCGCGCTGGACCAGGACTACATCGCGCAGAACACGAGGGGTTTCGACGATGCGCTGACGCGTGCGCGCAGCATCGCCGGCAGCGTCACTGCGACGGCGCTCGCGACGGGCCTCTCCGAGCAGGACGTCGCCACCTTCTTCAAGATGTTCCGCGACACGGACCGCGTCGTCACGCTGTATTCGCAGGGCGTCAACCAGTCGGCACAGGGCACCGACAAGGTCAACGCGATCCTGAACTGTCACCTCGCCACGGGACGCATCGGCAAGCCCGGCGCCTCGCCGTTCTCGCTCACCGGCCAGCCCAACGCGATGGGCGGCCGCGAGGTCGGCGGTCTCGCCAATATGCTCGCCGCGCATATGGGCTTCACGCCGCCCGACATCGATCGTGTCAGGCGGTTCTGGAAGGCGCCGCGCATCGCCACCCATGAGGGCTTGAAGGCGGTGCAGCTGTTCGAGGCCATCCATCGCGGCGAGGTCAAGGCGCTCTGGGTGATGGGCACCAATCCCGCGGTGTCGCTGCCCGATGCGGACTTCGTGCGCGAGGCGTTGAAGAAGCTCGAGCTGTTCGTGGTCTCCGAGAACGTGCTCTCCAACGACACGGTCGATGCCGGTCCGCATGTGCTGCTGCCGGCGCTCGCCTGGGGCGAGAAGTCGGGTACCGTGACCAATTCCGAGCGCCGCATCTCGCGCCAGCGCTCATTCCTGCCGGCTCCGGGAGAGGCGCGGCCGGACTGGTGGATCCTGAGCGAGACGGCAAAGCGTCTCGGCTTCGGCGACAGCTTCAACTACAAATCCGCCGCGGAGATTTTCCGCGAGCATGCTGCGCTCTCGGCGTTCGAGAACGACGGTAGCCGCGATTTCGACATCGGCGCGCTCACCGGGCTGTCGAACGAGGCCTTCGACGCCTTGAAGCCGGTGCAGTGGCCGGTGCGCGAAGGCGAGACGTCCAGCGAGCGCTTCTTTGCAAAGGGCGGCTTCTTCACCAATGACGGCAAGGGCCGCTTCGTCGCGCCGGAGGTGCCGTCGCTGCGCGGCGAGACCGGCGCCTCGCGCCCGCTCAGGCTCAATACCGGACGCATCCGCGACCAGTGGCACACCATGACGCGCACGGGTCTCAGCCAGCGGCTGGGCGCGCATCTGCCGGAACCCTTCGTCGAGATCCATCCTGATGATGCCGGCAAATTCGGCATCGTTCACGACGGCTATGCCCGCGTTACCACCGATTACGGTCAGTGCATCCTGAAGGTCGTCGTCAGTGACAGCACTCAGCGTGGCACGTTGTTCGCGCCGATCCATTGGAGCGCGATGAATGCCTCGCATGGCCGCGTCGGAGCACTGGTTCAGTCCTTCACCGATCCGTTCTCGGGGCAGCCGGAATCCAAGGCGACGCCGGCCGCGATCGCGCCTTACGAATTCGTCTTCCGTGGCTTTGCGCTGTCGCGGAAGCAGCTCGATCTGCCGCCGAGCCTGTTGTGGACCCGCGTCACGGTCACCGGCGGTTTCGGCTATCTCTTCGCCGACAATGCCGACCTTTCGCGCTGGCCGGCTTGGGTCGAGAGCGTCGCCGGCGAGGACGTCGCCGACTACCGTGATTTCGGCGGCGGGGTCTATCGTGCGGCCTCGTTCGCGGGTGATCAGATCGAAACTTGCTTGTTCGTCGGTCCCGCGCATGATGCCGGCGATTGGGAGGTGGTGAAGAGCCTGTTCGTGGCCGACCACGTCAGCGACGATCAGCGCCGCATGTTGCTGTCAGGCAAGTCCGGCGAGGGCGCCGCCTCGACCGGGCCGATCGTCTGCGCCTGCTTCGGTGTCGGTCGCGGCACCATCTGCGAGACCATCGCGGCCGGCGCGCGCTCGGCTGCCGAGATCGGCGCCAAGCTCAAGGCCGGCACCAATTGCGGCTCCTGCATTCCAGAACTGAAGCGCCTGATCGCGACGACGGACGTGGCGCCGGTGAAGCAGGCGAAGGTCGTCGCATAGGCTCGGCTGTCATCGCCCGGCTTGACCGGGCGATCCAGTACGCCGAGACATCTGTGACGAAGCGGTGAGGCCGCGGCGTACTGGATTCCCCGCTTTCGCGGGGAATGACAGTGAGGGCGAGGCGCCATGCCTCCGCCTCAATCGACGCGCCGTCGATTGTGCCCTATGCTGCGCGCTCCCCCTCAACACGTCCAAAACAACAATGATGTACCTGGAAACGCCGCCGCGCCTGATCGAAACCAAGCTCTTCTCCACCATGCCCGAAAAGTTCCGCCGCAAGGGCGTGCGGACGGATTGGGCCGATGCCAACCGGCCGAATGTGCCGACCGACAGCTTCATCGAAGGACCGTCTTTCGACACGGACGGCAATCTCTACATCGTCGACATTCCCTTCGGCCGCATCTTTCGCATCGCGCCTGACGGCGAGTGGTCGCAGGTCGCCGAATATGAGGGCTGGCCGAACGGACTGAAGATTGCCGCGGACGGGTGCATCCTGGTGGCCGACTACAGGCACGGCATCATGGAGCTCGACGCCAAGGCTGGCCGCATCAAGCCCATCCTGACCGCGCGCAATTCGGAATCGTTTCGCGGCTGCAACGATCTGCATCTTGCTTCCAACGGCGACATCTATTTCACCGATCAGGGCCAGACCGGCCTGCACGACCCCAGCGGTCGCGTCTATCGTCTCGCATCGAATGGCCGGCTCGATTGCCTGATCGACACCGGTATCAGCCCGAATGGCCTGGTGCTCGACCCAACAGAAACCGTGCTGTTCGTCGCGATGACGCGCGACAACGCGGTGTGGCGGTTGCCGTTCATGAAGGACGGCAGTGTGTCCAAGGTCGGCCGCTTCTGCTCGCTGTTCGGCACCAGCGGTCCCGATGGCCTGACCATGGACGCCAAGGGCCGCCTGTTCGTCGGTCATGCCTCGCTCGGCCACGTCTTCGTGTTCGCGCCGAACGGCGAACTGATTGCGCGGATCAAGTCATGTGCGGGGCCGAATTGCACCAATGTCGCGATCGGTGGCGAAAGCAAGGACCGTCTCTATATCACGGAGTCATCGACCGGCAGCGTGCTGGTTGCTGATATCAGCGGATTGAACTCCTGAGCTTCGTGGCAGTTGCCCGAGCGGAAGAGCGACAGCGGAGACGAACATGAACACAAACCCTTTCGGCAAGACCGGTGCCAACGTCTCCGTCATCGGGCAGGGCACCTGGTATCTCGACCATGGCGATCGCAAGCGCGCGATCGCGGCGCTCCAGCGCGGGCTCGATCTCGGCATGACGCACATCGACACCGCCGAAATGTATGGTGATGCGGAGCTCGTCATTGCCGACGCGATCACGGGTCGCCGTGATGAAGTGTTCCTCGTCTCCAAGGTCTTGCCGAACAACGCGTCGCGCGGCGGAACCATCACCGCCTGCGAGCGGTCCCTAAAGCGGCTGAAGACCGACCGTCTCGATTGCTATCTCCTGCACTGGCGCGGTTCCTATCCGCTCGAAGACACCGTGGCCGCGTTCGAGGAGCTGGTGAAATCAGGCAAGATCAAATCCTGGGGCGTTTCCAATTTCGACGCCGACGATCTCGACGAGATTCTCGATGTCGCCGGCGAGGATCGTATCGCCTGCAATCAGGTGCTTTATCATCTGAAGGAACGCGCGATCGAGCACGCGGTGATCCCGTGGTGCGAGCGGCATGGTGTTTCCGTGGTCGCCTATTCCCCGTTCGGTCATGACGATTTCCCTGATGCACGCAGCAAGGGCGGTGCCGTGCTGGCGCGCATCGCAGAGGCTCGTCGCGTGACGCCGCGTCAGGTCGCGCTCAGCTTCCTCACCCGTGCGACTACGGTGTTCGCGATTCCGAAGGCCTCGTCCGCCGAACATGCCGGCGAGAATGCGGCGGCCGGTGATCTCGTGCTGACGAAAGACGAGATTTCGGCGTTAGATGCGGCGTTTCCGCGCGGTCCGAAGCCGCGCAGCCTGCCCATGCTGTAACGCACAAACGGCCATTATTAACGGAGCATTGACGCGCGCGGCGGCTCGCGCATATCGGCATCCTGTTTTCGGAAGTTGTGAACGCGGCGCATTTGTCGTTTTTTACAGCCGTTCTCGATTCGCATTTTCCCGGGTTCCAGCCGTGACACCGCCGCCCGCCGCAGCCGCAAGGCTCGACAGTATTCCCATGCCCGTGCCGGAGAAGAAGCAGAAGGCTCGCCGCGCGCCCGCGCGCGTCGACCATCCCTTCAAGGGCATTGCGCTGGTGCTGCTGTCGACGATCTTCCTCGGCTGCTCCGACACCACCGCGAAATATCTCTCGACCAGCCTGCCGTCGATCGAGATCACCTGGATCCGCTTCGTCACGTTCGCGCTGATGTTCACGCCGGTGATGCTGCCGGGCTCGCCGCTGCATGCGATGCGCACCGAGCGGCTCGGCCTGCAGCTGATGCGCGGTGCCGCGCTGCTCGGCTCCTCGCTGTTCTTCATCACCGGCCTGAGTTTCCTGCCCATCGCGGAAGCTTCCGCCACCGGCTTCGTTTCGCCGCTGTTCGTCACTGCGCTGTCGATCGTCTTCCTGAGCGAGAAAGTGGGCCTGCGACGCTGGATCGCGACCGGGATCGGCCTGACGGGCGTGCTGATCATCCTGCGGCCAGGCACCAGCGCGTTCCACGCCGCCGCGTTCTTCCCGATCATCTCGGCGTTCTGCTGGGCGGCGGCGCTGATCTTGACGCGCATGATGAGCGGACGTGAAGCCGTGCTCACCACGATGGCGTATTCCGCGCTCACGGGCGTTGCGATACTTTCCGTGATGGTGCCGTTCGTCTGGGTCACGCCGAGCTGGACCGCGATCGGGCTTGGCATCGTAATCGGCGTCGCCTCCACCGTCGGCCAGTGGATCATCGTGCTGGCCTATCGCTATGGCGATGCCTCGGTGCTGGCGCCGTTCTCCTACACCCAGTTGCTGTGGGTCAGCATTCTTGGCTTCTTCATCTTCGGCGAGGTCCCCGACCTCTGGACGGTCGTCGGTGCCGCCTTCATTGTCGCAAGCGGTCTCTACATCGCCCATCGCGAGCGTATCCGCCGCGCCCAGCTGCTGGTGCTGGAAGAGCGTTCCCCGAACCCCTGACGCAAGTTCGCGCGCCCCGTTACGTGCTATCAACGGCTCCAACAATACGGGAGGAGCCGGATGCGCGCTGCGATTTTCAGGAACGGTGAGATTGTCGTCGACAGGATGGCCGAGCCGAAGCCGGGCCCCGGCCAGGTGCTGGTCAAGACGCTCGCCTGCGGCATCTGCGGCTCCGACCTGCATGCGCGCCAGCATGCGCCGCGGATGGTGGAGATGGCCAGGAAGACCGGTCGCACGCCGATGGATCTGTCGCGTGACGTCGTGTTCGGTCACGAATTCTGCTGCGAGATCGTCGATTACGGCCCCGGCACGGAACGCAAGTTCAAACCGGGGACGCATGTCTGCTCGCTGCCTGCGCTGGTGACGCCGGAAGGCATCAAGGGGATCGGCTACTCCAACGACTTCGTCGGCGGCTATGCGGAGCAGATGATTTTGAGCGAGCCGCTCCTGCTCGAAGTGCCCAACGGTCTTGCGCCGGAACATGCGGCATTGACCGAGCCGCTCGCAGTCGGCATTCACGCCGTGGCAAAGGCCAATATCCAGGGCGGCGAAGTGCCGCTCGTCATCGGTTGCGGCCCTGTCGGGCTCGCGGTGATCGCGGCGCTGAAGATCAAGGGGCTGCACCCGATCGTCGCCGCCGACTATTCACCGGCGCGGCGCGCGCTCGCGGCAAAGCTCGGCGCCGACGTCGTCGTCGATCCCAGGGTGTCGCAGCCCTATGCGACCTGGGCCGAGCACGCGCAGATGTCGGACGCCGAAAAGGCGGCGAGGCCGCCGTTCCAGGCCATGCTGCCGGCGCTGAAGCCCGCGATCATCTTCGAATGCGTGGGTGTGCCAGGCCTGCTGCAGCAGGTGTTCGAAGGTGCACCGCGTGACGCGCGCATCGTGGTGGTCGGTGTCTGCATGGAGACCGACAAAAGCGAGCCCATGCTCGGCATCATGAAGGAGCTGAACGTCCAATACGTGCTCGGCTATACTCCGGAGGAGTTCGCCGCGTCACTTCGGCTGATCGCGGAAGGGCAGGTGGATGCGGCGGCGATGGTCACGGCCGAGGTCGGCATCGACGGCGTCGCCAAGGCGTTCGCCGATCTCGCCAATCCTGAAGCCCACACCAAGATCATCGTGCAGCCGTGGCGGTGACGGTCTCGTAGGGTGGGCAAAGGCGCAAAGCGCCGTGCCCACCATCTTTCCCGATTCAAACGCAGGTGGTGGGCACGCTTCGCTTTGCCCACCCTACGAGACCTGAGTCCATACCCATGCAGGCCGAATTCGTTGGCCCCCGTCAGTACTTCTCCGGCACGTACATCTCCGGCGGAACCGGGCCGCGCTGATAGTCGGGGTGGCGGACGCGCGGCGGCAGCATCACCAGCGCGCGAGCGACCTCCTGATACGGGATCTGGCTGAGGAGATGCGCGATGCAGTTGAGCCGCGCGCGCTTCTTGTCGACGGCATCGACGATCCACCACGGCGAGTCCGGCAGGTGCGTGTGCTCGAGCATCGTCTCCTTAGCCTTGGTGTATGCCTCCCAGCGGCTGCGCGCCTCGACGTCCATCGGGCTCAGCTTCCACTGCTTGAGCGGATCCTTGATGCGCATGGTGAAGCGGAACTGCTGCTCGTCGTCGGTGATCGAGAACCAGTATTTGACCAGGATGATACCGGAGCGGATCAGCATGCGCTCGAACTCGGGCACCGTCTTGAAGAATTCCTGGTACTCCTCCTCCGAGCAGAAGCCCATCACGCGCTCGACGCCGGCGCGGTTGTACCAGCTGCGGTCGAACAGCACGATCTCGCCGCCGGCCGGCAGGTGCGACACGTAGCGCTGGAAGTACCATTGCGTGCGCTCGCGCTCGCTCGGGGCGGGAAGCGCCGCGACGCGGCAGATGCGCGGATTGAGACGCTGGGTAATACGCTTGATGACGCCGCCCTTGCCGGCGGAGTCGCGGCCCTCGAACAGCACGACAACCTTCTTGCGCTCGCTTTGCACCCAGTCCTGCAGCTTGACCAGCTCGCCCTGGAGCCGCAGCAGCTCCCTGAAATAGAGCTTGCGATCGACCGTCGGACCCGGTGTGTCGGTTTCGTCCAGGAGCTCGTCGAGCCTCGTGTCATCGAGCTCCATCTCCAGCTCCTCGTCGAGGTCGTCGGCCATCTCCTGAATGATGCGCTCGCGCTTGGCGGTTTGGAAGGTGCGGTCGGATGCGGTCATGGGCTTCTTCTCTCGGCTACGGTGCCAGTGTTACCAACGACCATCGGCGGGGTTTGTTGCGTCCATGTGACAGCCGCTCTGTCCTGCGGAGGCAGGTCACACCGGCAGCGCGATCGAATATTTCACCTGGCTCAGCGCAAAGCTGGACTCGATCGAGGCGATGCCGTCGAGCCGGGTCAGCTTGGTCTTCAGGAAGGTCTCGTAGGAGGCGAGGTCGGCCGCAACGACGCGGAGCAGATAGTCGCGGTTGCCGGTCATCAGGTAGCATTCCAGCACCTCGTCCCATTTCGAGATCGCGCGCGCGAAGCGGTTGAGATCCTCCTCCTTCTGGCGCGCCAGCTTGATCGAGATGAAGACGCTGACATGCAGGCCGAGCGCCTTCTGATCCACGGTCGCAACATAGCGGCTGATGACGCCGCGCTCCTCCAGCAGCTTGACCCGGCGATGGCAGGGCGAGACCGAGAGCCCGACCTTGTCGGCGAGTTCCTGCATGGTCAGCCGGCTGTCGGCCTGAAGCAACGCGAGGATTCTGCGGTCGATGGCGTCGAGCTCTGGCATTGGGATAGGCCTTCAAATTTCCGGCGATTATTAGTATAGTATCCCAATATTGACGGTTATTGCGCGAAGAATTGAGAAGTTTGGCGCCTCCCACGGGCGTATCATCGTGGCACCTGTTTCCGGGAGCATTGCCATGCCCGTCGATACCGCCCGCCTCGACACATTGACCGCGCTGAGCCGCAAGGCGCTGTGGCTGTCGTCCTGGACCATCCACCATGCCAACCACATCCGCCCCAATGCCGACGGCCTCAAGGTCGGAGGACATCAGGCCTCGTCCGCCTCGCTCGCCACCATCATGTCGGCGCTGTATTTCCATGTGCTGCGCCCTGAGGATCGCGTCGCGGTGAAGCCGCATGCGAGCCCGGTGTTCCACGCCATCCAGTATCTGTTCGGCCGGCAGAGCCGCGAGAAGCTGGAGAATTTTCGCGGCTTCAAGGGCGCGCAGTCCTATCCCTCGCGGACCAAGGACGTCGACGACGTCGATTTCTCCACTGGTTCGGTCGGCCTCGGCGTCGCGCAGACGCTGTTCGCCTCGGTGGTGCAGGACTACGTCAAGGCGCATGGCTGGATGAAGGATCGCCGCGAAGGGCGGATGATTGCCCTCGTCGGCGATGCCGAGATGGACGAGGGCAATATTTGGGAGGCGCTCGCCGAGGGCTGGAAGCACGGCCTGCGCAACACCTGGTGGGTGGTCGACTATAACCGCCAGTCGCTCGATGCCGTCGTGCGCGAAGGGCTCTGGGAAAAGTTCGAGACCATGTTCCGCAATTTCGGCTGGGACGTCGTCATCGTGAAATACGGCCGCCTGATGCGCGAGGCCTTCGCCGAGCCCGGCGGCGAGGCGCTTAAAGCTTGGATCGACAATTGCCCGAATGCGCTCTACGCCGCGCTCTGCTTCCAGGGCGGCGCCGCGTTCCGCAAGCATCTGCATGACGAGATCGGCGACCAGGGCCCGATCACCAGGTTGATCGACAAGCGCAGCGACGACGAATTGCTGGCGCTGATGTCGAATCTCGGCGGCCACGACATGGCGAGCATGCTGGAGGCGTTCGAGTCCATCGATCACGACCGTCCGGTCTGCTTCATCGCCTACACCATCAAGGGCGTCGGCCTGCCGTTCCAGGGTCACAAGGACAATCACGCCGGCCTGATGACGGTCGCGCAGATGGAGAAATATCGCGACAGCCAGAACATCCGGCCCGGTCACGAATGGGAGAAGTACGAAGGGCTCGCGCAATCCGCCGCCGAACTCGACGCGTTCCTCGCGCGCGTGCCGTTCAACCAGGACGGCCGCCGGCTGACCGCGCCCGTCGTCGAGGTGCCCCAGCAGCTCGCGTTCAAGCCGTCACCGCAGATGTCGACCCAGCAGGGCTTTGGCCTCGTGTTGAACGAGATCGCGCGCAGCGACGGTGAGTTGGCAAGGCGCATCGTCACGACCTCGCCCGACGTCACGGTGTCGACCAATCTCGGTCCGTGGGTCAACCGGCGCGGCCTGTTCGCGCGCGCCGAGAAGGCGGACTTATTCCGCAGCGAGAAAATTCCCTCCACGTTCAACTGGGACTTTTCGCCCAAGGGCCAGCATCTCGAGCTTGGAATTGCCGAGATGAACCTGTTCATCATGCTCTCGGCGCTTGGGCTGTCGCACCAGATCAACGGCGAGCGGCTGCTGCCGGTCGGCACGCTCTATGATCCCTTCATCGAGCGCGGGCTCGATGCGCTGAACTACGCCTGCTACCAGGACGCGCGCTTCATGGTGGCGGCGACGCCATCAGGTATCACGCTCGCGCCCGAGGGCGGCGCGCACCAGTCGATCGCAACGCCCCTGATCGGCATGGCGCAGGATGGGCTCGCCTCGTTCGAGCCGGCCTTCGTCGACGAGCTCGCCGTGATCATGGCTTTCGGGTTTGAGCACATGCAGCGCGAAGCGGGCGAGGGCGGCTCGGTGTACCTGCGGCTGTCGACGCGCAGCATCGAGCAGGCGCAGCGGATCATGACGCCGGAGCTGCAGCAGGGCATCACCGACGGCGCTTATTGGCTGCGCAAGCCGGGCCCGAATGCCGAAGTCGTGATCGCCTATACCGGCGCGGTGGCACCTGAGGCGATCGAGGCGACCGGCTTCATCGGCGAGAGCCGGCGCGACATCGGCCTGCTCGCGATCACCTCGGCGGACCGCCTCCATGCGGGCTGGACCGCCGCGCGGAAATTGCGGCGGGATCGCCGCGGCGTGCAGCATCTCAGCCACATCGAAAAGCTGCTGGCGCCGCTGCCGCGCGACTGCGGCATCGTGACCGTGATCGACGGCCATCCCTCCGCGCTTGGCTGGCTCGGCAGCGTCCGCGGCCACCGCGTCGAGGCGCTCGGTGTCGAGCAGTTCGGCCAGACCGGCACGATCGCCGACCTCTATCGGCACTACGGCATCGATGCCAACGCCATCATCGATGCGGCCGAAAGCCTCACCACCGGCGCGCCGGTGCTGCACCGGAAGATGGCGGTGTAGTCGAGGTAACCGGTCGCATGGGCCCCGGCTCTGCAGCGCACCGCTGCTCTGGACGATGCTTCGCATCGCCAGGATAGCGCTGCGCTGCGTCCGGGGCACGAGCCCGGTTGGAGTCGCTCCAATCACGTGTCCCGGACAAGGCGCGACATGAAATGTCGCGGCGCAGAGCCGGGACCCAGGCCGCTTGCCTCGCTCCGTCTCTCCGCCCATATTCCGCGCGTCCGCCGCAACGCTGGCCCCGCATATGGCGGGTTCAATTGCCGGCGCTTTCGTGCAAGGATGCCTGCCGAAACGCCCCCACCATGCCCCCAAGAAGAGGTTAACGATGGTCAATCGCATGCAATTCTACATCGACGGCGCCTGGGTCGATCCCGCCGTCAAGAAGTCCACCGCCGTGGTCAATCCCGCGACGGAAGAGGCGATGTACGAGGTTGCGCTGGGCTCCAAGGCCGACGTGGACAAGGCGGTTGCCGCCGCCAAGCGCGCCTTCGCAACCTTCTCCCAGACCAGCCGCGAGGAGCGCGTCGCGCTGCTCACCAAGGTCATCGAGGTCTACAAGGGCCGCCTCAAGGAGATCGGCGCGGCCGTCTCCGACGAGATGGGCGCACCACTGCCGATGGCGGAGAAGCTCCAGGCCGGCGCCGGCCTCGGCCATCTCATGACCACGCTCGACGTGCTCAAGAACTACCATTTCGAAGAGCCGGTCGGCACCGCCATGGTGCTGCGCGAGCCGATCGGTGTGGTCGGCATGATCACGCCCTGGAACTGGCCGCTCAACCAGATCGCCTGCAAGGTCGCGCCCGCGCTCGCCGCCGGCTGCACCATGATCCTGAAGCCGTCGGAGTTCACGCCGACCTCGGCGCTGATCTTCGCGGAAATCCTCCATGAAGCTGGCGTGCCCAAGGGCGTGTTCAACCTCGTCAACGGCCTCGGCCCCGAGGTCGGCGCCGCCATGAGCGAGCACCCCGACATCGACATGATCTCGTTCACCGGCTCGACCCGCGCCGGCATCGACGTGGCCAAGCGCGCCGCGCCGACCGTGAAGCGCGTCAGCCAGGAACTCGGCGGCAAGTCGCCGAACGTCATCCTCGAAGGCGCCGACCTCACGAAGGCGGTGACCGGCGGCGTGATGCACATGTTCAACAACTCCGGCCAGTCCTGCAACGCGCCCTCGCGCATGATCGTGCCGCTGTCCAAGATGAAGGACGTCGCCGCGATCGCGAAGGCCGTCGCCGACAAGACCAAGGCCGGTGATCCCCGCGCCGAAGGCACCACCATCGGTCCCGTCGTCAACCGCGGCCAGTGGGACAAGATCCAGGGCCTGATCAAGAAGGGCATCGACGAGGGCGCAACGCTCGTCGCCGGCGGCCCGGGCCTGCCCGAAGGCGTCAACAAGGGCTTCTATGTCCGCCCGACCATCTTCGCCGACGTCACCCCTGACATGACGATCGCTCGCGAAGAAATCTTCGGGCCGGTGCTGACCATCATCGGCGCCAAGGACGAAGCCGAAGCGGTGCAGATCGCCAACGACACGCCGTATGGCCTTGCCGGCTACGTCACGGGTGCCTCGGTCGAAGACGCCAAGCGCGTCGGTCGCCAGATCCGCGCCGGCAACGTCAACCTCCAGGGCGTGCCGAACGACCGCACCGCGCCGTTCGGCGGCTACAAGCAGTCGGGCAACGGACGCGAGTGGGGCAAGTACGGCCTCGAGGACTTCCTCGAAGTGAAGGCCGTCGCCGGTTTCAACGCGGCGTAAGTTTTAGCGCGTGAACGAATGACGCCGGAGCGGGCAACCGCTCCGGCGTTTTTGTTTCGGGCGGCGTGTCGCGACAAGGCGAGGTGCCGTAGGGTGGGCAAAGCGAAGCGTGCCCACGTCTTCGCGACCGCGACGGCGCGGTGGTGGGCACGTCGCTTACGCTCCTTTGCCCACCCTACGAGACCGTCATTTGTGGAGCGCCTATCCCCCCACCGCCCCCTGCGTGTTCACATACAGCGCGTAGATCGACTGGCTCGCCGCCATGAACAGGCGGTTGCGCTTGACGCCGCCGAAGCAGAGATTGGCGCAGCGCTCGGGCAGGGCAATGCGGCCGATCATGACGCCGTCGGGCGCGAACACCACCACGCCGTCGAGCTCGGGATCTCCCATGCCCCAGCCGCACCAGAGATTGCCGTCGATGTCGCAGCGCATGCCGTCCGGCGTGCCAGGGCCTGCATCGATGTGGACGCGCTTGTTGGAAATCTCGGTGCCGTCAGCCGAGACGTCATAGGCGAGGATTTTTCGGTTTGGCACGCCGCGGGATTCCACGACATAGAGGATCTTCTCATCCGGCGAGAAGCACAGCCCGTTCGGCCCGAGCACCCCCTCGGCGACAATGGTCGCCTTGCGCGTCTCGGGATCGAGCCGGTAGACATTCGGCTCGATCTCGGGCTCGGCCTTGTAGCCCTCGTAATTGCCGAGCAGGCCGAAGGTCGGATCGGTGAACCAGATCGAGCCGTCCGATTTAACAACGACATCGTTCGGCGAGTTCAACCGCTTGCCGTTGAATTGATCCATCAGCACGGCGACGCTGCCGTCATACTCAGTGCGCGTCACGCGCCGCCCGCCATGCTCGCAGGTGACGAGCCGGCCCTGCCGGTCGCGCGTGTTGCCGTTGGCGAAGTTCGAGGGCTTGCGGAACACGGAGACCGCGCCGGTCTCCTCCTCCCATTTGACGATGCGCTGGTTCGGGATGTCGCTGCACAAGAGATAGCGCCCGTCGCCGAACCACACGGGACCCTCGGCCCAGCGCAGGCCGGTCGCGAGCCGCTCCACCGCGGACAGCTTCAGCCAGTATTTTTCGAAACGGGGATCGAGTGCACGAATGGCCGGGTCGGGGTAATACGTCGCCGGCCGCCAGCCTGGCCGCTCCTGGGTGTGGGACGATGCCTCATTCATGTCGGTTCTCTCGTTTCGTTCCCTCTGGACAATGCTGCTATCATTAGAGACACGTGACCGCAAATCGGTCACCAACGGCGAGGGAAGACATGCCGCGTATTTTGATGACGGGAGCTTCGGGCGGAATCGGCACGAGCCTGCGAAGACTGCTGCCGCCGATCTATCCGGATCTCCTGCTGTCCGACATCAAGCCGCCGGCCGATCTCGGCGCGCACGAGAAGTTCAAGGCAGCGGACCTCGCCGATCTCGCGCAGTGTGAGGCGATCTGCGAGGGCGTCGATGGCATCATTCATTTCGGCGGCTATTCGGTCGAAGGCAACTGGGACCAGATCCTCCAGGCCAACATCATCGGTGGCTATAATCTGTTCGAGGCGGCCTACCGCAAGGGCGTCAAGCGCGTGGTGTTCGCCTCGTCGAACCACGCCGTCGGCTTCTATCCGCGCCACCACAAGATCGGCACCGACGTGACCCCGCGTCCCGATGGCCGCTATGGCGTCAGCAAAGTGTTCGGCGAGGCCGTTGGCGCGCTCTACGCCGACAAGCACGGGATGAAGGTGACGTGCCTGCGCATCGGCAATTTCGGCGACATGCCGCTCGACCAGCGCCGGCTCTCGATCTGGCTCAAGCCCGACGACCTCGTGCAGCTCTGCCGCATCGGGCTCGAGCATCCCGATATCCATTTCGAGGTGTTCTACGGCGCCTCCCTCAACGAGCGCGCCTGGTGGGACAACCACCGCGCCTACGAATTCGGCTATCGCCCCACGGGCCGCGCCGAAGATTTCCGCGAGCACGCGATGGCCGAGCAGGCCAAGCTGAAGCCCGATCCGGTCGGCGATTATTTCCAGGGCGGCACGTTCTGCAGCATGGAGTTCGATGCGGATCCGGACCGGATCATCGATTGGAATAAGCGGTAGCGCCTGTCGTCATGCCCCGGACTAGCCCGGGCACGACGGTCCGTTGATCTAGATCAACCTTCCTCTCGTCGTCTGGCTCTCGATAAGTGCGATCGTAGTTCGACCGCCGGCAGCGAGAGCCACGACAATGAGAGTCAAATTGTCAGTCGTCGCGATGCTAGCGGCGATCTTGCCAGGGCCAACGCGAGCCGCGGCGCTCAGCGACGCCGAAGCGACATTCCTCGACCAGCTTGTCACCGCATCAGTGGTGCTCGAACAGCGATGCGACGGTTACGAGGTCGATGGCAGCGGCAGCGTTCAGCTCGGTGCCCGGCTGCTCGGCAGTCCCGACGTCGCGATGGCCATGATCGACGCCTATGCCGCGGCCATCAAGGCCCGCGACGGCGAGAGCTACGATCCCGGTAAATTCCGTCCCGAAGTGTCCGACGCGGCCCGCAAAACGTTCAGACGGGTCCGAACGGACCTGATCCAAAACCCGAAAAGGGCCTGCGCCGATTATGGCGAGACCAGCGTGGAGCGTGGCCTGCTGAGGCGGTACTGACATCGTCAGTGACGTGATCGCATGACCTGTCGTACGTCATTTGGCAACGCGCGCTTCCTGTTTCTTGGTCACGTGCCAGAGCACCACATGGTAATGCGGCACATCCACGCCGGGGTGACCTGGGTTGAAGTAGAAGCTGACGTGGTCAACTGGTCCTGCTGACCCCGCCCCCTCCAACGTTTTGTGATCGTCGATGTCCTTGTTCGGGACCATGTAGACGGTCGCGACCAGACGGTCCCTGCGATCGAAGGTCAGGAACGGCCCCAGCGGCAAGGTGTCGGGCTTGACGAATATAGTGCCGAGGCCCGGAAAGAACTTCGGAAAGTTCACGAGATCGCTGACCCGCTGGTATCCGTTTTTTTCCGCGACCTCCCGCTGGTTTGGTGGTGGACGAACGACTTTGTGCTTTCTATGTGCCTTCTTTCGGTGAGGGGCTGTCCTGGTTTTGTCGACCTCGTCGGCCGGTGGCGCTGTGCCCGGGAGCAGCTGCGGAGCTTGTGGCCAGAAGGGAGCAAATTGGGCGGCGGGGCGCCTCACATCGGCGATCAAGGCGAGCAACGCAACAAGGGCTGCGCCCACCACGGTTTTGCACATCGATACCTCCCGAGGTTTGTTTGCCCAAGTCTGCTCACTTGGCCGGATTGCGTTCTCTCCAGCGCAGGAAATCCCGAAACAGTTCTTCGCGATCAGGTAGATCGGCAGTTGGCTTTCCCTCGATGAACCGGCCGAACGCCTTGCGAAGCGCGGCTTCCCCTCCCGATTGCTGCTGGAGCCAGCGCTCTGCCGGTCGGAATCGTCGCCATCCGGGGAGTTGTGCGGCCAGGTTTACTTCGCGCCACTTAGGATGATGGGCGTCGCCGAGAAATTCGGGAAAGCGCGTGAACAATGTCTGGACGAAGAACTCCAGCAACCGAAATCGCTCGTTGCCGCTCGGCCAGTTGTAGGCGAAGAGGGCGGATTTGATCGCGATCGTGTCAACGCTCGCTTCGGCGGCGATCAGATTCGGATAATCCTTGTGGCGGAACGTCGATGGCAGATAATCTTGTTGCAGCAGCTCCTTGAAGTAGGGGATCGGCAGGAGGTGAATACCATCGAGTTGCGAGACCTGCGTCAGGAAGCTGAGCGGTTTTCCTGAGACCAGCAGAGCGGCGGAGAGATCTCCCTTCCTCAGACCATCCAGCGCGGCCTCCGGTCCCAGGTTCGACTCCATGATCTCGACGCCCAGACGGTTCAACACTTCGCGGCCGAGAATGGCGCCGGCACTGCCGTCGTCCCCGAGATTGACCCTCTTTCCCGAAAGCTCCGTCAGGCTTCCGATTTCCGCCCGTGCGAGAAGATGGAACTCTTCGATATGGAGCGGGGCAATGTAGGTCAGCCTGTCAGAAATATCCCCGAAGGTCCTTGTCTCCCGGAGCCGGTCGACGAGGACGACGGGCGAAATCGCCACGTCGGTACCTGCGAGGGTGAGCACATCAAGGACGTTGCGGGCACCACCGTCTCCCACGATGGGTAGGACCCGCAATGCGACCTGGCCATGAGGACCGGTCTCCTGGCCGCCGGCGAGCGTGGTCGCAATGTCCTGAGCGATCGCGAATTCAGTGCATTGCGGCGAACCGGTTACAAATCCCACCGTAAACGGGTCCGCAGGTCGTCCCGTTTCCTTCTTGGGGATGCCTTCCTTTCTCGGAGACACCTTCGTGGATTCGCCCGGAGAAGCCGACGGCCGCTTTTGCGCGAAAGAATCCTGGACCTGTCCGCCGAGCCAGGCCGCCGCAATCAATGCGATGAACAAACCGGTCCGCATCGCTCCGCAGACCCTCATTGTTCAACCTGCTCGGTCAGTCCTCCCTTGGGCGTGACATACTGCGAGAAACTGCCGCCCGCGGCGTCCGAACCAAGACCGAGCCTTATGCTCGGCCTTCCAACGCGCCCGGGGCACCGGCGTTCCGTGATGGATGCCTGCAGCAGAAGTTTACCGACTAGCGCCCGGCCTCGTCCGCAATCCGCGCCAGATAGTCCTTCTTGCTGAACTGCATGTGATCAACACACAGCTGCGCCAGCGCCCAGCTGTCGCGCCCCCTCAACAGCTCGATCATCATCTCATGCTGCCGCCGCGATTGCGCGAGCCCTTCGCGCTCGGCGAGGTTCTTGGCGCGCATCGGCAGGGTCAGGTTCATGTAGTCCTGGAGCGAGCCCACCAGGTAGGGATTGCCGCAGGCCGAGAACAGCGCGAGGTGGAAAGCGTCGTTGGCTTCGTGGATGCCGCGTAGATCCTGTGCATCGGCTCTCGCGCAATATTGTCGTTGCAGCGCGGAGAGCTCGTCGATCAGGGCTTGCGGCGCGGGCAGAGGGATCATCAGCGCGGCCTGCCGCGTCAGCATCTCCCGGACCTCGTAGATCTGCCGGACCTCCTCGGCCGAGTAGAACCGGACGGTGGCGCCGACGTTCTTCTCGCGGCGGACGATGCCGCGGCGCTCGGCATCCACCAAGGCTTGGCGCACGAAGTGGCGCGAGGTGCCGTAGCGCGACATCAGCGCGTCCTCGGTGAGGCGCGCGCCGGGCGGCAGGCGGCCGAAGATGATGTCCTCCTCCAGCCGCGCGACGACCTCGTCCGGATCGTCGTGCCGGACCGGCATGCTGTCTGCGGTGCGAATGTCGGACATGCCCTCGGCCTCCCGGCGTCTGGCCGGCTCGCCCTGTGGAGCAGGGAAGGGACGGATTGTCAATAATTTGCGCCGGAGATGGCACATTTTAGCGGAAAATGCGACAATATGGACCAAGCTTATTGACAATCGAGGTTCAGGCTGTACCACAATGGCAACTGAAGGAGTGGCATGATGACGAGTGGGTTGCGCAAGGGTCTGACGAGCTATGGCGATGCCGGCTTCTCGCTGTTCCTGCGCAAGGCATTCATCAAGGCCATGGGCTATTCCGACGACGCGCTGGAGCGTCCGATCGTCGGGATCACCAATACCTATAGCGACTACAATCCCTGCCACGGCAACGTCCCGCAGATCATCGAAGCCGCCAAGCGCGGCGTGATGCTGTCGGGGGCGATGCCGTTCGTGTTTCCGACCATCTCGATCGCGGAGAGCTTTGCGCATCCGACCTCGATGTACCTGCGCAACCTGATGGCGATGGACACCGAGGAGATGATCCGCGCCCAGCCAATGGATTCGGTGATCGTGATCGGCGGCTGCGACAAGACCCTTCCGGCGCAGGTGATGGCGGCGATCAGCGCCGATTTGCCGACCGTGGTCATTCCGGTCGGTCCCATGGTGGTCGGCCATCACAAGGGCGAGGTGCTGGGCGCCTGCACCGATTGCCGCCGTCTATGGGGCAAGTATCGCGCCGGCGAAATCGACGATGTCGAAATCGAAGCAGTGAACGGCCGTCTCGCGCCGTCGGTCGGCACCTGCATGGTGATGGGTACGGCCTCGACCATGGCCTGTATGATCGAAGCCATGGGCCTGTCGCTGCCGATGAGCGCGACGATCCCGGCGCCGCATGCCGAACGATTCCGTCTTGCCGAGGCGAGCGGCAAGGTCGCCGCCGAGATGGCCAAGACCAAGGGGCCGAAGCCGAGCGAGCTTTTGACACCCGCATCTTTCAAGAACGCGCAGGTCGTGCTCCAGGCGATCGGTGGCTCCACCAACGGCCTGATCCATCTCACCGCGATGGCGCATCGCTCGCCGCACCGGCTCGATCTCGAGGTGTTCGACCAGATCGGCCGCGAGGTGCCGGTGCTGGTCGACCTCAAGCCGTCGGGCGAACACTACATGGAGCACTTCCACCACGCCGGCGGCGTGCCGAAGCTGCTCGCGCAACTCGGCGACCTCGTCGATCTCGACGCCAAGACCATCTCGGGCCAGACGCTGCGCGATGTCGTCGCCAATGCCGAGGACGTGCCCGGTCAGGACGCCATTCGCTCGCGTGACAATCCGATTAAGAAAGAGGGCGGCCTTGCCGTGTTGCACGGCAACCTCGCGCCGCGCGGCGCGGTGATCAAGCAATCGGCCGCGAGTCCGAAGCTGTTGAAGCATACCGGGCGGGCCGTCGTGTTCGAATCCGTCGAGGACATGACGTTGCGGGTCGACGATCCCGATCTCGACGTGACGGCCGACGACGTGCTGGTGCTGCGCAATGCCGGCCCCAAGGGCGCGCCGGGCATGCCGGAGGCCGGCTATCTGCCGATCCCGAAGAAGCTCGCGCGCGGCGGCACCAAGGACATGGTGCGCATTTCGGATGCGCGCATGAGCGGCACCGCGTTCGGCACCATCGTTCTGCACATCACTCCGGAATCCGCCGTCGGCGGGCCGCTGGCGCTGGTGAAGAACGGCGACAAGATCAGCCTGGACGTAGCCAAGCGCAGCATCGAGCTCTTGGTCGATGCGGCCGAACTGGAGCGCCGGCGCGCTGCCTTGAAGCCGGCGGCTGCGCCCGATGAGGCGCGGCGCGGCTATGCCTGGCTGTTCAACGAAACCATCATGCAGGCCGACGAGGGCTGCGACTTCGATTTCATGCAGAGGACTGGGAAGACCGAGACAAGCTGACCGAACGACGAGCGCTCAGACCGCACAAGCGGCGGGCGATAACATAGGGGGAAACGATGATTGCACGATCCATGCCAGGATTCTTACATGGGTTGGCGGCTGCGGCCGCCGTGCTGTTCGTGACCGGGGCGGGGGCGCAGGAGGTGAAGCATTATCGTTTCGCCTACGACCAGCCGCGCAACACCGGCTATTCCATCGCGGGCGACATCTTTGCCGAAAAGCTCAAGGAGTTGAGCAAAGGCACCATGATCATCGACCAGTATCCGGGCGCGCAGCTCGGGCAGGAGCCGCAGGTGCTCCAGCTCGTGAAAGCCGGAGACGTCGAATTCTCGATCATCTCCTCCGCCAACACCGCGACGATCTCGCCGCAGGCCGGCGTGATGTCGCTGCACTATTTGTTCCGTGACGAGAAGCACGTGGTCAAGGGGCTGGCCGATCCCCGCGTGTTTGAAGCGCTCAAGACGATGATCGACGAGACCACGCAGGGCCTGCACGTGATCGCGACCGGATCGCAGGGCGTGCGCCACATGTACGCCAGGAAGGAGATCCACAACGTCGGCGACATCAAGGGCGCAAAGGTCCGCGTGCAGGCGACCGCGACCGAGGACACCATGTTCCCGGCCTATGGCGCCCAGACCGTGCACATGCCGTTCGGCAGCGTTTACACCAGCTTGCAGACCGGGGTCGTCGACGTCGCCGAGAACAGCATCAACGTCTACCTCGTCAACAAGCATTACGAGGTGGCGCCGGTCCTCAACATCACCGAGCACGAGGCCAACAACGC
Organism: Bradyrhizobium sp. WSM2793; assembly: GCF_000379585.1. Classification (NCBI taxonomy): domain Bacteria; kingdom Pseudomonadati; phylum Pseudomonadota; class Alphaproteobacteria; order Hyphomicrobiales; family Nitrobacteraceae; genus Bradyrhizobium; species Bradyrhizobium sp. WSM2793. Next base: position 258,646 of record NZ_KB902824.1, read on the forward strand.
GCTGGTGTTCATCTCCGACAAGCTCTGGCAGAGCCTGTCGGCCGAGCAGAAGGGCTGGGTACAGACGGCGGCCAACGAGATCAGCACCAAGGAGCCGGCGAAGGCGTTCGAGCTGGAGCGCACCGCCGCCGAAAAGCTGAAGAAGATGGGCGTGAAGGTCGTCGATAACGTCGACAAGAAGAGCTTTGTTGCGGTCGCCGATCCCTATCTCGACAAGCTCGCCAAGGAGCTCGGGCCGCACGCCGAGAAGATCAAGGACTTGATCCGGTCAATCAATTAGGTCGCTTGCGGCCATCCTTCGAGACGCCCGCCTTGCGGCGGGCCCTCAGGATGAGGTCTCGTTTCGCGGCGAGATTTTAGACCCTCATGGTGAGGAGCCCGCGAAGCGGGCGTCTCGAACCATGCAGGCCGAGCGTGATCGGCAGCTTCCCAGCTGTCTCATCCGATAGCTTTGGGACGGGGGACTAATGGCCATCGCCGACAAACTGCTTGTGCATCGCCAACGCCACCTGAAATGGCGCTGGCTCGACTGGCTTGAGCTGGCGCTGATGATCCTCTGCGGCGTGCTCTGCTTCGGCTTCTCGCTGTCGGTCACCGCGGACATCGTCACCCGGACCATCGGTCATCCCTGGCTGTGGCTGCAGGAGGTCACCTCGACGCTGTTCATCTACGCGATCTTCATCGGCACGGCCGCTGCGACGCGCCGCAACGACCACCTCTATCTCACCGCGATCTCCGAGGCCTTGCACGGCACCTCGCGGCTGATCGTCGAGCTGATCATCCGCCTCGTCGTGCTCGGTGTCGCCTTCTGCCTGATCTGGTATGGCTATCAGAATTATCTGCGCGGCTTCGGCAGCTTTCGCCTGCCATCGGGCACGCCGATCGCCTCGCTCTACGCGATCATCCCGCTGTCGGGCGTGTTGATCGGCCTGTTCACCATCGAGCAGCTGGTCAACGGGCTGCGCAACGGCTTCGATCATCCCGAGCCGCCAGAGGAGGATGGAACGCCCATCGTCACCGACGCGCAGGCGAGGGCGCAGCTATGAGCGCACCTGTTGTTCTGGCGTTGATGACGATCTGCTTCCTGTCGTTCGGCTATCTCGGCGTGCCCGTGCCGTTCTCGCTGATGGCCGGCGTTTTCATCGGCGCGATCCTGTCCGACGTTTCGCTCGCGGCCATCATCCAGAAGATCTTTGACGGCGTGGATTCCGAGGCGCTGCTGGCGATCCCGTTCTTCCTGCTGGTCGGCGAGCTCATGAGCTCGGCGAATGTGGTGGTGCGGATCGCGAACCTCTCGGTGTCGCTGGTCGGGCATATCAGGGGCGGGCTGTCGCAGGTCGTCGTCGTCTTCAGCATGTTCTTCTCGGAGATGTCGGGCTCGACCACCGCCGACGTCGCCGTGATGAGCCGCGCGCTTGGCGGGCCGATGAAGCGAGAGGGTTACGAGCCGGCCTTCATCGCCGCCATCATTGCCTCGGCCTCCACAATCGCCGCGCTGGTGCCGCCGAGCATTACCGCCGTGGTCTATGGCGCGGTCGGTAACGTCTCGATCGCGGGCCTGTTCATGGCGGGCGTGGTGCCCGGCCTGATGATCGGCTTCGGTCTGATGCTTTATTGCTACTTCTTCGGCCCCTCCGGCCTGCGCAAGCCGCGCGCGCCGCTTCGGCAGGTGGTGTTCGCCGCCGGCGATGCGGCGCTGCCGCTGATGATCCCGGTGATCCTGCTCGGTGGCATCCTGACCGGCTGGTTCACGCCGACGGAAGCCGGCGTGGTCGCCGTCGTCTGGATCGTCTTGGTCGTGATCCCCGCGCTCAATCGCGGGCACATCAAGAATATCCCTTACGATTTCTGCATTGCCGGACTGATCTTCTCGCTGCCGCTGGTCACCATCGGCGCAGCCAATGCCTTCGGCTGGATGCTCGCTTATCTGCGTGGGGCGAGCTACATCGCCGAAATCATCACCTCGATGGCAGGTAACGATCCGCACCTGATCATGCTGCTGATGGTGCTGCTCTTCACCGTGGTCGGCGACTTCATCGAGCCGGTGCCGACCATCATCATCTTCATGCCGCTGGTCAACACACTGACGGAGGCGGGTGACATCAATAGCGTCCATATGGGCGTGGTGCTGATCGCCACGCTGGCCTTCGGCCTGATCACGCCGCCTTACGGGCTGGTGCTGCTGATGGCCTCGAAATTCGTCGGCATAAGTTTCGCGAAAGCGCTACGCGCTGCGTTGCCGATCTATCTGGTGTTCCTGGGGACGATCGCATTCGCGATCTACTTCCCGAGCGTGGTGCTGTGGCTGCCGCAGAAGGTGCTGCCGGAATCGGTCGGCTGCTTCAAGTCGCCGGCGGGGACGGGCTATATCTGTCCGAAGTAACGACTTGCTCGACGCGCCATTGCGCCTGCTCGCGCAGGTAACGGAACGGCGTGCCATGGCTATTCTTGAAGTAGCTGCCGCACAGCGCGTTGGCCATCCCCTGCATCACCGCGTCATGGCAGACGAACAGGAGATCGTCGCCGGGATGACGGTCGAGCCACGCCGAGACGCAAGCCAGCGACCGTTTCGTCATGGCGTCCCAGCTCTCGCCGTCGGCCGGCAGGATCGAGACGAGGCCCGTCGCCGACTTGACCCCGTGCTTGATCATGAGGTCGCGAACTGGCAGGCCTTCAAAGCTCCCGAAGTCGAACTCGATGATGCCGTCGTCAATCGCCAGCGGCACCGAGATCGCGGCCGCGATGATCTCGGCCGTTCGCGCCGCGCGGGCCAAGGGACTTGCGACGATGCGGCTGATGCCTGCGCCGCGCAGCATGCCCGCGGCCTCGTGCGCCTGCCTGAGGCCGTCCTCGTTCAGCGGATTGTCGGTCCGCCCCTGGAATCGTCCCTCGCGATTCCAGTCGGTCGCGCCGTGACGAAGGCCGTGGAACGTACGCACCGGTGTCGTCACTTCGACTTGCTCGTGAATTTCTTCACGGCGCTGCGAAATTCCTCCGTGTTTATCGCCATGATGATCTTGTGCTCCTCGGCATCGAGCTGCTGCTTCACCGGCGTGGTGGCGGCCTGATAGACCAGCGATTTGGTGCCTGATATCGCCGCCGGCGGGTTCTGCGCCAGACGCTCCGCGAGTTTTCGTGTGGCCGCTTTCAGTTCGGCGGCCGGAACCGTCTTGGCGACGAGGCCCCATTCATAGGCCTGCTGCGCGGTAAAATTGTCCTCGGCGAGAAAGATCTGCAGCGCCCGGCGGGAGCCGACCGTGCCGACGATGCCGACCGTCGAGCCGCCGTCCGGCGACACCCCGATCTTGGCATAAGCCGGCGTGAATTTGGCGTCGTCCGCGGCGATGCAGAGATCGGTGACGAAGGCGAGGCCCATGCCGGCACCGGCGGCCGAGCCGTGAACGCTGGACAACGAGATTTTCGGCATGCGCCGGATGATTTCGATGAAGGCGTGATAGTACTTCAGAAGCTCGCCGACAACAGGCGTCACCGTGCCCGCTTCGGCGGCGGCACCAATCGTCTGCAGATCGCCGCCGGCCGAGAACGCACGGCCTTCGCCTTCGAGCACGACGACCTTGATGTCGTCGTCGCCTTCGAGATAGGCCGCAAGCTGCTCTAGCTTCTGCGCGATGGCGAGATTGATGGAGTTGAACGCGGCGGGACGGTTGAGCGTGATGGTCGCGATCGAGCCGTCGATCCGCAGCAGGGCGGGATCATCGGGCTGGGAGATGGGAGCTGGCATCTGAGAGAGTCTCCGGCAGGAGGTGGTTGCTGCAACTAAATCGCAGAAGGGCAGGGGTGACAATCCCCGACCGCCGCCCTTGCGCGGGGCGAAACGATAGGCTCAAATGGGGCTGCCTTTGCCAAGGGACGGACACGAGCGCCGGCTCCTCGTAAGGCCAGCAACCAAAATCAGCGAGAGAGGAGACGGCATGGGTCACGCTCGTGTCTTCCGGAAATGGGCTGTCCAATGAGCGACGGTCGGGTGATCATCGTCGGTGCCGGCCATGGCGGCTATCAGGTCGCGGCATCGCTGCGCCAGGCGGGCTTTTCGCAGCGCATTTGCCTGATCAATGACGAGGCGCATCTGCCCTATCAGCGGCCGCCTTTGTCCAAGGCCTATATCAAGGGCTCGGCCGGGCCGGAGAGCCTGATGTTCCGGCCGGAGAAATTTTATCAGGACCAGAAGATCGAGCTGATCGCGGGCCGTGCAGTGTCGATCGACCGCGCCGGCCACAAGGTGCTGCTCGCCTCGGGCGAGACGCTGGCCTACGGTCATCTCGTGCTGGCGACGGGCGCGCGCAACCGGCTGCTTGATCTGCCGAATGCGAATCTGCCCGACGTGAAGTATTTGCGCATCCTCGACGAGAGCGAGGCGCTGCGTGCGATCATGCCCTCGAAGTCACGGGTCGTGGTGATCGGCGCCGGCTTCATCGGCCTGGAATTCGCCGCCACCGCGCGGATCAAGGGCCTCGAGGTCGACGTGCTCGAGCTCGCCCCGCGCGTGATGGCGCGGGCGGTGACGGCGGAGGTGTCGGAGTATTTTCAGGAACGCCATCGCGAGGCCGGTATCCGCGTCCATCTCGGCGTGCAGGCGACCTCGATCGAGGCAGAAGGCGGCAAGGTCACCGGGGTCTCCCTGAGCGACGGTCGGCATCTGCCCGCCGACCTCGTCGTGGTCGGCGTCGGTGTGCTGCCCAACATCGAGCTTGCCGCGGAAGCCGGGCTGCCGGTCGCCGCCGGGATCATTGTCGACGAATATCTTTCGACGGCTGACCCTGACATCTCCGCGATCGGCGATTGCGCACTGTTCGCAAGCCCGCGCTTCGGCGGATCGCTGCGGCTGGAATCGGTGCAGAACGCCACCGACCACGCCCGCTGCCTCGCCGCGCGACTGACCGGCGACCGCAAACCTTACGACAGCCATCCCTGGTTCTGGAGCGACCAGGGCGACGATAAGCTCCAGATCTCCGGCCTCACCACCGGCTACGACCGCGTCGTGCTGCGTGGCAGCGCCGCGAACAAGGCGTTTTCCGCGTTCTGCTACAAGGGTGAGACGCTGCTCGGCATCGAATCGATCAACCGCGCCGGCGATCACATGTTCGGCCGACGGTTGCAGGGCATGAATCGCTCGATCACGCCGGCGCAGGCCGCGGATGAAAGCTTCGATCTGAAGAGCGCGCTGGCGTGATCAACCAGCGCGGAGCACAGCCGCCACTTCCGCGGCCGTCGGCATCGACGGCCCCGCGCCCATGCGCTGCACGCTGATCGAAGCGGCGGCGTTGGCGAAGGCGAGGGCGGCGCGCAAGGGCACACCGTCAGCCAGTTGCGCGGCGAGCGCGCCGACAAAACAATCACCGGCACCGGTGGTATCGACCGCCTTCACGGCACGCCCGGGCACGGCGGCCTCTTCGCGCCCCGCAAGCGCAAGCACGCCGCGTTTGCCGAGCGTGATGCAGATGGTCTGGTCCGCGCGCGCCTGAAGTATTCGCGCAACATCGAAGATCTTCGCGGCCTCGTCGCCGTCGGACAATTCCTCACCGGCGAGGAAGCCGAGCTCGGTCTCGTTCAGCACGAGGATGTCGACGAGCGCGAGCAGTTCACCGGACATCTTTTGCGCTGGCGCCGGGTTCAGCAAGGTCACGGCCCCGGCCTCGCGTGCGCGCCCAAAGAACGCGGCAATCGTCGGCAGCGGGATCTCGAACTGGCTGACCGCGACATCGCCCTTCGCCAGCGGCACGTCCGCGACATCATCCGCGCCGACCTGCGCATTGCTGCCGGGAATGACGACGATGGTGTTATCGGAGGCGGCGACGGTGATGATCGCCGTGCCGGTGTGGGTGTCGGCGTCGCGGACGGAGCCGAGATCAATGCCCTGATCGCCAAGAAACGTCCGCAACTCGGCCCCGAACGAATCCTTCCCCAGTCGCCCGATCAGCATGGTCTTCGCGCCGAGCCGTGACGCCGCCACCGCCTGGTTCGCGCCCTTGCCGCCTGGAAAATACAGCACCTCGCGGCCGGCGACGGTCTCGCCGACGCGCGGGTGGCGATCGGCGGTCGCCACCACATCCATGTTGATGCTGCCGGCGACGAAAACGCGCCCCATCTGGATCTAGACCCTGACCTCGAACTCGTGCCTGACCTTGGCGATGTCGACGAGCGTCGGCAAGCCGGCCTCGTTGCCGAGGCGCTGGATCTTGAAGGTCGAGGCGGCCCGGGCAAAATCAAAGTGCTCGCGCCAGCTTTTGCCGGGATGGGCGAGGTAGGAATAGACATAGGCGCCATGGAACACGTCGCCGGCGCCGTTGGTGTCGATCACGCGCTCGCGCGGAATCGGCATCGCCGGCATCACCTGCACCGTCCCTGTTTCGTCGTACCAGAGCAGGCCCTTCTCGCCCATGGTGATGCCGCCGATCTTGCAGCCGCGGCTCTTGAGATAGTCGAGCATCTTCTCCGGCGTCAGGTCCATCTGTTCGCACAGGCGCTCGGCCACGATGGCGACGTCGATATATTCCAGCAGCTCATGGGTGTTGGTGCGCAGGCCGCCGCCGTCGAGCGAGGTCAGGATGCCGGCCTCGCGGCAGACCTTGGCGTAGTGGATCGCGGCATCGGGCTGATGACCATCCACGTGCAGCGCGCGGCAGCCGCCGAGATTGAGCATCGGAAAGGGGTGGATGTGCTCGTCGTCGCGGCAGCGGACGATGGCGCGCTTGCCGTCCTTGGGCATGATGAAGGAGAGCGAGGACTGGTTGACCTTCCGCCCGTGCAGCGAGATCGCGTATTTCGCGCACATGTCCTGGAACATGCGCCCCAGCCAGTCATTGGCCGCGGTGGCGATAAGATCCGGCACGATGCCGAGCTTGGCGCAGCAGAACGCCGCCGTCACCGCGTTGCCGCCGAAGGAGACCGCGTAGTCCGAGGCCACGTGCTTCTCGTCCCCAGTCGGCATGTGGTCGGTGATGAAGACGACGTCGATATAGGTCTGTCCGATGAAGAGAGCCTGCATTGCTTGTCCGTCATGCGCTTTGTGGTCCAGGCCGGCGCGCTTACTGTAGCACCGGTTCCGCTCAGGGATCGCTGAAATTATTCGCAAATCTGCCGCCCCAAGCGCTTGAGGTCAGCATGAGGCCGGAATACGACCATCACCGGGCAATGCCAAGCCCGGACAAACGCCGTGTTTTCTGCGCATTGGTTCCAGGTCAATAAAAGGGTCGATCAAAAGGGGGACATATGATCACCGGCCTCGATCACGTCGTCGCTCTGGTCAGGGATATCGGTGCAGCCAAGGCGGCCTATCAGACGCTGCTCGCCCGCGCGCCGGCCTGGCAGAACTCCGGCGAGGGCGCCGACCGCGTGCTGTTCACCCTCGAGAACATGACGATCGAATTGATGGCGCCGAGCGGTTTCAGCGTGACGGCCGATCGGATGCGTGCGCTGCTCGACGACCAGGAGGGCGTGCTCGCCAGCCTGTGCTTTCGTGTCGCAGACATGAGCAGGATGCACCGGCGGCTGCAGCGGGTGGCCCTGAGCCCGGATCCGGTTGCCGAGGTCGAAAGCAGCGACGACGAGTCGGGCGCCGTCCTGCACTGGAAGCGCACGCGCGCCGCCACGGAACTCACGCGCGGCGTGCGCATGTTCTTCCTCGAGCTGGCCGACGAGCGTCCGCTCTCCCCGGCGACCGACGTCGCGCCGATCGATGCACTCGACCACGTCGTGGTCACCACCGAGGATTCCGAACGCGCCGCCGCGCTCTACGGCGCACGGCTCGGGCTCGATTTGGCGCTCGACCGCTCGCACCAGGACTGGGGCCAGCTGATGTTCTTCCGCTGCGGCGATCTGATCGTCGAGGTGGTGCGCCGGCCGGTCGCCGGCGGTGACCACGCGCGTGACCGGCTCTGGGGCCTGAGCTGGCGGGTCGCCGACATCGACGCCACGCGCGCCCGCCTGATCGCCGCCGGCTTAGACGTCACCGAGGTCCGCAACGGCCGCAAGCCGGGCACGCGAATCATGACGGTGCGAAACGGCACCTGCGGCATTCAGACCGTTCTGCTGGAGCGCTCGCCCAAGCCGGTGGGGTGAAAGCGGTCTTTCCACTCGAGGACTCTCGTAGGGTGGGCAAAGCGAAGCGTGCCCACGTCTTGGCTGCTCGATGAGAAGGCGTGGGCACGGCGCAAGAGCGCCTTTGCCCACCCTACGAAACCGGCTTGCTTGGCTTTCACTGTCGCGAAACTATGCGGCGGGCTGCCCGCGTGTTACATGCGTACCGACAGCATCCAGCGAGCACTCCACTTGGCGAAGGCAAAGCGAACTCTGAAATGGCAGCGTGATCCCGAGGGGATGCGGCTGCGCATTCTCGAAGCCGCCAAGCAGGAGTTTTCCGCCCACGGGCTCGCCGGCGCACGCGTCGACCGTATTGCGGCCAAGGCCGGCGCCAACAAGCGCATGCTCTACTACCACGTCGGCAACAAGGACGAGCTTTACCTCGCGGTGCTCGAAGGCGCCTATGACAAGATCCGCAGCGAGGAGCGGGGGCTCGATCTCGAACATCTCGATCCGCCCGAGGCCATCCGGCGCCTGATCGAGTTCACCTGGAACTACTTCCTGCGCAATCCCGAATTCCTGTCGCTGCTGCAGACCGAGAACCTCGCGCGCGCAAAGCACCTGAAGAAATCGACCAAGGTCAAGTCGATGCACTCGCCCTTCGTCGAGATGATCCGTACTGTGGTGCGACGCGGCGTCGACAGCGGCGACTTCCAGGTCGCGGTCGATCCGGTGCAGCTCTACATCTCGATCGCAGGCCTCTGCTTCTTCTACCTCTCGAACTCGGCGACGCTCAGCGTGATCTTCGGCCGCGATCTCCTGGACAAAAAGGCCAAGGACGAACGGCTGGCGCACATGGTCGGCCTGGTGCTGGCTGCGCTGACGGGACAGTCCGTGGCCTTGTTCGAGATCGCGAAAGCGTCGAAGTCGCGCAGCGTGGTGGCGCAGACGGTGTAGTGCTCGCTCGTCGCTTGTCGACGATCGGCTGCTGATGCCAAGTTCTCCGCTGTCATCGCCCGACTTGATCGGGCGATCCAGTATTCCAGAGACAGCGAAGGGATGCGGAGAGGGCGCCGCGTACTGGATTCCCGCTTTCGCGGAGAATGACACCGAGAGTGGGGCGGTCTCATGCCCCGGACGCAGCGCAGCAACGTCCCATTTCCAAAGCACCGCGGAACCGCCGCCGCAAAACGTCACAGGGAAAGGTCTGGACAGTATTTATCCAACGGGTTAATTTCTCCCCACAACGAAGAAGACTGCCGGGGGTGAAAATTGGCCGAGCTGAAGCCGCAGAATGCGATCTCCAAGCTGCTGAATGCGGCCTGGGTCCGGCCGTTCTTGTTCCTCGTCTTCATTGTCGTCGCCTGGGATCTCGCCATCCGGCTGTTCAGGATCCCCGCCTACCAGATCCCGTCGCCGCTCGATGTCGTTGCCGTGCTGCGTACCGATTGGCCGGAATTGCTGCGCCAGTCCTGGCCGACGACCTATGCGACGGTCTGCGGTTTCGCGCTGTCCGCTCTGTTCGGCATTCCCGTCGCGATGCTGATTGCGGGCTCGAAGACGGTGGAGAGCTACATCTATCCGCTGCTGGTGTTCTCGCAATCCGTGCCCAAGATCGCGATTGCGCCGCTGTTCGTGGTCTGGTTCGGCTTCGGCATCATTCCAAAGGTGATCTCGGCGTTTCTGCTCGGCTTCTTTCCGGTGGTGGTCTCGGCCGTGCAGGGCTTCAAATCGGTCGATCCTGACATGGTCGATCTCGCCCGCGCCATGCAGGGCAGCCGCTTCCAGGTGTTTTGTGCGGTGAATCTGCCGCACGCGCTGCCGGCGATCTTCTCGGGTCTCAAGGTGTCGGTGACGCTCGCCGTGGTCGGCGCCGTCGTCGGCGAATTCGTGGGGTCCAATTCCGGCATCGGCTACGTGATGCAGCGCTCGATCGGCACTTTCGACCTGCCGACCATGTTCGCAGCCCTGGTGATCCTCGCGCTGCTCGGCGTGATCCTGTTCTGGATCGTCGACCGGATCGAGAAGCTGGTCATTCCCTGGCATGTCAGCCAGCGCGAGGACGTGATTTTCGCTTCTTAACTAAAGCACAAACGGCCACCAATGGCCGAAACAACAACGGCAAAGGGAGAGTGACGATGAAGCGGTGGATAGGAGCTGTCTCGGCGGTGCTGCTGACCTTCGCGGCCATGCCGGCGCAGGCGGCCGACAAGGTCGTGCTGATGCTGAACTGGTACGTCTATGGCGAGCACGCGCCGTTCTATTACGGCAAGGCCAAGGGCATCTATGCCGCCGAGGGCATCGAGCTTGAGATCCAGGAAGGCCGCGGCTCGGCTGCGACCACGCAGGCCGTCGCCGCCAAGACCGCCGATTTCGGCTATGTCGACGTTCCCACCATGATGCGCGCCGCGATCAAGGGCGCGCCTGTGGTTGCGACCGGCGTGCTGCTCCAGACCTCACCGATGTCCGCCATGGGTTTTGCTGACAAGAACATCAGAAAGCCCGAAGACATCAAGGGCAAGACGGTGGCGATCACGCCGGCCGATTCCATGACCCAGATCTGGCCGCTGTTCCTGAAGAAGACCGGCCTCAAGGAAAGCGACTTCCAGACCGTTGCCGGCGATGGCCAGACCAAGCTCAACGCGGTCATCAACGGCCAGGCTGATCTGCTGCTCGGCTATGTCATGGACCAGTCGATGAAGATCAAGGACGCCACCGGCAAGGACGTCTACCCGATCAAGTTTGCCGACTACGGCATCAACATGGTCTCCTCCGGCATCATCGCCAATGCTGACTATGTGAAGGCCAATGCCGATCTCGTTCGCCGCTTTATGTCGGCGACGACCAAGGCGGTCGAAGCCGCCGAGAAGGAGCCGAAGGCCGCCGCGCAGTCGATCCTCGATGCCAACCCCAAGGGCGGCAAGATCGACACGCTGACGCAGGGTTTTGAGCTGACCATTCCGCTGTACCGGACCGCGGAGACCAAGAGCAAGCGGCCGTTCCAGGTCACGGACCAGAACATGACGGACTCCGTCAACCTGATGGTCGAATATGGCGGACTGGATGCCAAGGCCAAGGACAACCCGAAAGCCTTCTACACCAACGACTATCTGCCGAAGAGTGGCTCGTGAGCGATCAATATCCGCCGTCGTCCCTGCGAACGCAGGGACCCATTACCACCGGCCTCGATTGTTACGAAAGGTCTCACTCCGCGTGCCCGGATGCGCCGGCACGGCGTATGGGTCCCTGCGTTCGCAAGGACGACGGAGGGAGAGCGCTGCGATGAACCCTGCGACCAAACCAATCGATGTCCAGCCGGCCGCCCATCTGAGACTGGTGAGCGACCGGGCCGCGGGCGATGCCTCGGGAATCAAACTGTCCGGCGTGTCGAAGACCTACCGGACGCGCGACGGCGATGTGCCGTCGCTGCGTCCGCTCGACTTCCACATCAACGACGGCGAGTTCTTCGTCGTGGTCGGGCCATCCGGCTGCGGCAAGTCCACGCTGCTCAAGCTGATCTCCGGCTTGCTGCCGCCGACATCAGGCGAGATCCTGGTCGAGGGCGAGAAGGTGACGACCCCGCACGGCAATGTCGGCATCGTCTTCCAGAACGCGTTACTGCTGCCCTGGCGCAACATTCTGTCCAACGTCATGCTGCCGATCGACATGAAGCGGCTGCCGCGGGACAAATATCTTCCCCGCGCCAAGGCGCTGCTGAAGCTGGTCGGCCTCGAAGGCTTCGAGAAGAAGCTGCCCTGGCAGCTCTCCGGCGGCATGCAGCAGCGCGCCTCGATCTGTCGCGCACTGGTGCACGATCCAAAAATCATGCTGATGGACGAGCCGTTTGGCGCGCTCGATGCGCTGACGCGGGAGCGCATGAATGTCGAGCTGATGCGGATCCAGCGCGAGACCAGGAAGACGGTGCTCCTGATCACGCATTCGATTCCGGAAGCCGTCTTCCTCGCCGACCGTGTCCTCGTCATGACCGAGCGCCCCGGCGCAATCGCCGCGATCTACGACGTACCGCTGCCGCGCCCGCGCTCGCTCGACGTCATGGCCGACCCGGTTTTCACCGAGCTTGTGCAGCGCATCCGCAAGCATTTCTTCTCGCAAGGGGCGTTGGACTGAGGCAATGCGATTGATCTCGGCTGCAACCACGACGACGATGCGCTCCGTCTCCCGCTTGCGGGCAGGGCTATCGCATATGGCTGAGGGTGGCCAAGAGGAATGCGTTGTCCCAGCCAGCGCGCTTGATTTTACGCCGGAGGGAAGCGCGATCCGGGTGGGTTCGCAGAACATTGAGGGCGAGCCTGCGCAGAATGGCGAGATTCTCGGGGGCGTGGTCACAGCGCGAGCGGTTGCCATCCTCAGCGAAATGGACGTCGAGAACCCAATGGAGCTGATTCTCGATGCCCCAATGGCTGCGGGTGACGTGGAGC
>NZ_KB902825.1:0-17188 GCF_000379585.1 Bradyrhizobium sp. WSM2793
ACCTTGATTACATCGTCGGCCCGATGAAGACCGGGACTGCAGCCCGCGAAGCTGACCGGCCGCTACGGCACTGTTGGGGGTGCGCGTCCAGTCAGCTTCGCTCCATCGAGTGACGCCAGACGTGATCTCTTCGGCCGCCGCTTGACCACGGGCTCCCGATAGTGCCAATTGCCTTTAACGATCGGGAGCTTCACATGCGCGCGATCAGATTGGAATGCTGCGCGGCATCAGATTGGAATAGCTGCGCGCGATCATCGGAATCCGCACTCAGGCAGTCGGCCGCCTTCTCGTATTTCAGCGCGTAGCTCTCGATGAAGGCGTCGAACGCCAGCTCGGCGGCGACCTTCGTTTCAGCCATCCAGATCTCCTGCAACGCGCGCATGGCTTTCGACTGCTGGCTCTTCGGCAGCTTGGCGAGCACGTTTGCAGTCTTGTGCACCCAGCAGCGCTGTTCGCGCGTTTTCGGCCAGACCTCGCCGGCGGCTTTCCAGAAGCCGAGTGCGCCATCGGCGATGACGAGCCGCGGAGGCACGTCGAGCCCGCGCCGCTTCAGATCAAGCAGCAGATCGCGCCAGTCGTGCGCGCTCTCGCGGGTACCATCGGTGAAGCCGACCAGTTCCTTGCGGCTTTCCGGCGTCGCACCGATCAGCGCGAGGATGCACTGCTTTTCGTCCTCGAGCCGCGCCTCCAGATGGATGCCATCGGCCCAGATGTAAACGTAGCGCTTCGCCGACAGATCGCGCTTCTGCCACGCGGTGTGCTCGTCGAGCCAGCCATCCTTCTGCCGACCGACGGCGGACGCCGACAACCCGGCAGCATCCTTGCCGAGCAGCGTAGCCAGCGCCTCCGAGAAGTCGCCAGTCGAGATACCCTTCAGGTAAAGGATCGGCAGCAGCGTCTCGATCGACTTCGAACGGCGCATGTAGGGTGGCAGGATCGACGGAGAGAACCGGATGCGGTCGGGATCGGTGGCATCCGCCTCGCGATCACGCACGACCGGACCGATACCGGTCATCACCTCGCGTTCCGGCAGGTGACCGTGGCGGACGACGCGCTGATGGCCGTCCGCGGTCTTCAAATCGGCATGCTTGCCGAGAAAGTCCTCGACCTCGGCCTCGACCGCCTGGGCGAGAAGGGTACGTGCCCCGTTGCGCAACACTTCTGTGAGTTGATCGGCGACGTTTCCTGGCTGAATCAGCTTGATGATGTTATCTTTGGACACGGCATATCGCTCCTTCGGTGGAGAAGTGGAGGCGTCAAGCACCCCCACGATATGCCGCCTTTCCGATTCCCACCGTCACCAACTTTCGGCGTGCTCCCACGAGACGCCAGGAAATCCGAAGCGGCAAGCCCGGCCCAGCCTGACGAGTAATCCGGATATTTTGCACTGAGCGTGGCGCGCGGCGCTTACGTTCGCTGACTGAACCGTTTCCTATTAGCCGCGGACGAGGCGAAGCAAACGACAAACGGCGACGCCGCTCGAACTCGTGCGCAGTTGAGTTGCAAATTGGAAATTCCGTTTTGGCGTCCTGTAAATAACTCAAGGGTAAAATGGACTAGTGCGCAGTCCCCTCCGCGGCAGAGGTCATTAGCCGCTGACCAAGTATCAGTGCGTCCGCTTTGGGCAACTCAATTCCTAAGCCCGTCTCACCAAAATAGAATATCATCATCGTTGCCATTGATTCTCTGCCCGGAGCAACGTTATGCTCGGAAGAAGCGACAACACTCGACGAAACTTCTTCGTCCGTAGTTCGGTGCGGTGGTTCTTTGTCCGCTACCCGATAGGCCACTTTTGCAGCTTCCAATGAATTTCCAGCGACCCTGCTAGCTTCTTTGGTGGGGAAAGTGATCCGCCCCGCGGCCCTTGAGAATGCTTTATATGAGCGTCATCTTCTCGTCGGTGGCCTTAATGTCTACGCTCAGATCACCCAGTCGTTTCCTCGGCATCATCAGCTATTTTGGTGAGAAGCATGCCAACGGCGCACTTCGCCGTTTCTCGTCGCGAGATAGTCGTTAAAGCCAATCGTACGAATAGCGAAAATAAACTTTAAGACAGCGAGCACTAGTACCACAAACACTTAGGGCAATGTCGGCTGTATCTTGGGTTCGTCGTGTGAACCAGCGCGAACGACTCTGATGCGGATGTGTCCTCTCGGCTACGTTCTTATCGCATGTCAAGAAACTCCGGCGGGATCCGCCGATAGAGGCAGCAGCGTCCATGCCTCCGCTTGCATATTTCTGGTCGATGGTAACTGAAGTCGGCTAAGAGGCTGAACCTACCCATTCGGCAAGCTCCACTTGCGGAGGTTGGCGTTTCAGCCGCTTGACGCCGGGCCATGTTGACGCCGAGGAGCTCGGGCCGCGGCTTGAGCCGCGGCCCGAACATCAAGTCACTGCAGGACCCAGGAGTTCCACATTGCGCTGTTCTTCTCTAGATTGCTCTTGCCGGAGGCATCGGTCTCGGTCCACCATGCGATATTTAACTCGATCGCGTGCGCCAAGTTCTCCGGATAGGTGGGCAACAGCTTCGCGCGCTCCGGAGGGAGGAGGTCGAAGGCCCGTTTGTTGAAAGGACCCAGAGCCTGCAGCTTGACCATCGCGGCTTGACTTTCGGGTCGTGACGCGAACTCGATGAACTTTACGGCATTCTTGTAGTTCTTCGCCCCTTTCAGGATGGTGTAGTAGTCGTTTTGCAGAAGCGCCTGGTTCCACACGTAATCGACGGGCGCCCCCTGCTCTTTGGCTTGCTGGATACGACCTAAGGAAGACGTTCCGATGAACGCTTCGCCGGAGATCAACGCCTCAGGCCCCATCGCCCCAGTTGTCGACCATTTCACAACGTCGGGTTTCACGCGCGTGAAGCCGTCGTAGGCGCGTTTTAGATCGATCGGATAGAGCTTATCCGGCGACACGCCATTAGCGAGAAGCGAGGCCTCGAGAGGGCCGACCACGAAGTTTCCGGCATGGATGACCCTTGGACCAGGAAACTTCTTGGCGTCCCAGAAATCGGCCCAGCTCTTCGGTCCGTTCTCCCGTGTGTAATGCTTCGTGTTGAAGGCGATAACCAAGACATAGGCGAATGTGCCGACCCCGTACGGCGTCACCTTGTCCTTGGGAAAGTCGGCGAAGGTCTTCTTGTCGATCGAATCATAGTCGATCTTCTGAAGCAGGCCCTCCTTCAAGAGCACGAAATAATAAGTCGGTTGCGTCGAGTAGACGTCGCATTCTGGACTTCCCGAATTAACCATTGCCCGCACCTTCGCCAGCGGTTGTTCAACCGCCTCGATGACTTTGATACCGGTCGCTTTCTCGAACGGCTTGTATATTGATTCGCGCATCGCATCCGCGTAGCTGCCGCCGCCTGTGGACACGCAGACCTGCCCCAGGTCCTCGGCACGACCAGGCGAGCCGGACAGCAATGCAATTAACGCCACTCCAAATGAAACCAGCAACTTACTCCGCATTCACGCCTCCTTTGCGTTCATTTCGCTCATATGGAAATTCCCTCCGGTAGTTTCGCCACGCCCGCCGGGCGTTAGACGGGTTTTTCACCCTTGGCAGTCACCCGACGAAGGACGCGACGAGCGTTCGACGCGAAGGCGCCTCGAGAGTGACTTAGGCAGCGATTATCCCAGATAAGCACGTCGCCAGCTCTCCACTGGTGCTCCCAGACGAACTCGGGTTTTGTCGCATGTTCCCAGAGCTGCTCCCGTAGTAAGCTGGCTTCTTCCGCACGGAGACCTTGGATGAGGCCAGAGTCGCGGCGCCCCAGGAAGAGCGCTTTGCGCCCGGTCTCCGGATGCGTGCGCACGACGGGATGAACCGCACAGGGATTCTCGGTCGAATTTACGGAGTAGCCGAGTTTGCCACCGCCTTTGTCAAAGAGGGCTCGCCGCCCCTCCACCCTGTTTTTTAACGGTTGGGACAGTATCTCGTAGGCGGCGTACATATTGGAGAACCGTGTGTTGCCGCCGGCCGGCGGTATTTCTTCTCCGAAGAGAACGGTGGCCGATGCGGGATATTCGAACATCGCCATATCGGTGTGCCAAACCAATTCGCCCGCCCCGCCACCGCCAGCAGCCCTTCCTTCAGCAACAATGTTGGAGATGACCTCGATCTCAGGGAGAAGGCCCGCGCGGTTGTAGTCGAAAAATGTTACGATATGCGGCTCGCCAAAGTGCCGCGCTAGCCCAACGAGCTGCTCATCAGAGAGTTTCTGTCCTCGAAAAAGCAGAAGAAGATGCTCAAGCCAGGCCGCACGCAGCCGGGATACGATGGGTTCTTCGAGAGGCGCCGAGAGGTCGACGCCGCGCACCTCCGCTCCAAGTGTTCCGCCGCTTGGTACAATGGTGAGCTCGCCGTCGAGCGCCGTAATGGGTGCAGCCGCCGCACTTCCGCGCGCCTTTCCGGCACTCATGCTCATGACGAGATTCCCTCAATTGCTGTCTTACTCTTCTCAGCTTGACAATTACATAAAGAACAGTCTGCGCTTAACGACGGCGAATATCAGCCCAGGATTGCAGCAATTCTGCAAATTGAGCGACGGCGTAGCGGATCTCAAGCTACCGCTGTACCGGAGGGCGCAACGAGCACCCGAGCGTCGCCCGGGAGAGAGCGGGTGATCGCCACGGTTCTGCAGACAAACGCTCGTCCGGCTGCTGTCTCAACCAAGCCATCCTGCGCCCAGACCCAACCCGCCTCACCAACTACCCTAAGCGTGTAGAGAACACCGGCGGCCGCGAACGGATGACCGCTCGGGATCGCGGAGCCGGACTATGACCAGCTAGAGAGCACAAGCGAAAGCCACGGACACAGATCGTGATGAAGCTGTGGTGCCTACAAGTCCGGCACGGCAAGCGCGGTTTGGCTCGGCCTTCTATAACCCGAAGCTGATGGCGCACTTCGCCGCGAATGGATTCATCAGCCGCGTCCAATCGCACAAGGTCAAAACCGCTGCCGAAGCAGACGCCGAAGGCCGACAGATCAGCCGAACATGCGCGCGCATGCCGGATATGCCTTTCGCAGCAAATAGGGCCAAAGATGGACGTACGACTGCGGACGATCGCCGGGCGAGCGCGGCGGCAAAGATTAGGCCGCCTGCCTCAACTAAAAATGAGTGGTGTCTTTGTCAGGCAGCCCCCGAGGGACTGCGAGCTGGGCACGTCTCGCCGATACAGCGGTTCGCGCGGACGCCAGCCACTTCGCAAAACTCAGACAGCATCATGACGGCTTTTGCCCTAGCCTGAGGATCAACGGGAATGGTGCGGGATGCGCACCAAACCCATTGTATCCGAAGAGAAACAGGAGATGACATCTGGTTCGAGCAAGTATCGTCCTGCCGCTTCAATAGTATCGCTATTTCCGACGACTGGCGTCCCCTTAAGCAACGACCGGTATCGTTCGAGAAGCACGAGACGTAAGCAATTCTGCCCCATCGTCGGTCACGACAACCACCTCTTCGTGGAGCATCAACTTCGGTGAGCCATCGAAATATGACGGATAAGTCGTGCTTGGTTCGATGTTGATGATCATCCCTGGCTTAAGGATGGTCCTATCTTCGGGCTGAACCGATGGCAATTCAGGCATCCATAACCCCATGGAGTGACCCATTCGCCCAATTGTGGTTGCTTTGCCTCGATTCTCTGGGCTGTTTAGTACATCTGACATCGCTGACCACACATTGCAAATCGGTATGCCAGGTTTCACTGCGGCGATTCCAGCTTCCGTCGCGTTCCAAACGATTTGATGCGCGTCTTGGGTATGCGGATCGGGTGCGCCGAAAGCAAAATGCCGATCGAAGTCGCTCCAATAGAAGTTGAACAAACAACCGGCATCAATAAACAGCAGATCTCCATCAGAGAGAACCTTATCTGCCGGCACACCATAAGGACGCGTATAGCCCCCACGACCAGAGACTGCCGATATCCTGGGCGTCTTGTCGGCACCACGAGTGAAGCACTCAAGCTCGAAGAGCCGGCAAACCTCTCGTTCCGTCATGCCGAGACGCAGTTTTGGCAGCAAATTATCAAAAGCTTCCGAAACACACCGGCACACAATACGAATTCGTTCAATCTCCGATGATGACTTGATCATCCGCAAGGGAGTAAAAATCGGGTCCGAAGCGTCGGCAAATACGCGAGGCCTAATCTCATCAGCTACGCGCATGAAGTCTCCGACAGGCATGCCAAGCCGGCTTTCCGCGCCTAGCTCTGTCCCGATCTTTGCATGGTCTGGCAATAGCTCGTTGACGACTTTGGCAAGCATGGAAACGCCCTCATCTTTCGGATTCGGGCCTGGCCAAGTGCGGTAATTCTTTATCCAGGTAGTTTGCTGATAAAATTCATCGAGCCCAGTCGGAAGTATTGCGATAGCCTCGCCGGACGAAGGGATAAGAAGAAAACGCGGCCGGGTGGTCGCAAATGGCGTCACGGCAGGTTCACCGACAAAGTAGCGTATATTGTGCTCGGAAGTTACGAGAAGCGCATCGAATGCGTATTGCTTCATCAAACGGCGCGCCCGCTCGACCCGGTTTTCGTATTCCGTTTGCGAAAACGGAATGTGAGGAATCGTTGTAATGCCAGTCTCAAGAGCGGTCATAGCTTTTCTCCAAGGAACGCCCTAATCGGGCGGTAGGGGGTGCGGGAATGCGATTACGAAGTCGGACAGGCTGATTTGGTGAGTGCCCTGTCAGCAGGCTCGGCCGAAGGTCAGCAATTTTCTGAAGCAGAGTTTTTCCAACCTGGTAATCAAGCCCAAGTTGGATGAGCAGGACCATTGCCGGCTCAAGCGTATTGTCCTCAAGGCACAGGGCCGATGGCTGAGAACGGCCGATTTCGCCCACTGGACGATATCTTCCCGTGGATGCTTCACCAATGCGTGGACGGGCGCAACTCTTGTCTGACATCCTGCAGGGCAGAACGTCATAGGCAGCTCTTGGGAACACGCTCGTTCGTCTGGCTCCAATAAGCAAGCATACCCTATCGGCTTTGGTAAGGGCCCGTGCCGCCGAATGCTCATCATGCGACCTTATTGTCTGTGAGAGCCGCGCGCATTTTTTTGTGCGAAATCATTGGAACGCAAAGTTCTTCAGCAAGCAGACGTGCCACTCCCTTATAGGGAGCCTTAAGTTTATCGTGGTACATGATGCCTTGAACCCCACCGACGATCGAATCCACGCAAGCCCTTAGATCAACTAACCGGCTTTCGCGATCATAGCCGTCCGATACGAGCCAGTGGTTTGGCAACACGTGACTTGCCGCTATCGGGAGTCCATCGCCGAGCTGCAATACTGCCCCGGTGAAGCTTGGTTCGAAGTGAACGCCGCACATGCAGAGGACGGATTGCACGGAATCTTCCATATGGTCGAAGGTACGCAAGAGAGCTCGCGCCACTACTTGAGCAGCAAGAGGATTCGTCCAATCCGCAGGCGAGCTCCCGATTTCGATATCGATAGCAGAAGGGCCTAAGTCCGCGAGACGGGTACCAGGATTACCAGCCTTGACGCCCGACCAGTGCGTCGCTTCCAAGCAGGTCTGAAAATCGTAAAGCCCAGAAGCGATGCGCTGGCCTTCGATCGCGAGGAGAAGCCCCCGTTTAATCCGGGGGTCTACTGGGCTGAAGGTGCCGCTCGCTAGGTCTCCGGTTGTTTGAACCGTGAAGATCGCATTCGGTGCATTGGCACCTTCGTGCCAATTCACGATACCGATAACATCAGCATCCCCGAAGCGATCATTCAAGATCGGCGCATAGCGCGCATAATCGCTACTCACGACTTCGCTAGTCGCCACAATCGATACGGTTGCGTCACGCAAGCCTGGGACGTCGAGCACCGGACGCCCATCAATCTCTGCCCCTGTCGGAAAAAGAGTGCACTCGGCCTTTAGGGCATTTAGAACGTGACTCGCTACCGGATCTTTTTCGGGGACGACGCAGAAGATGAAGACTGCACGTCTCATCGCAACGACTCCCTTTCAACCGAGAGAACTTGCCAAGTTTCGAGATCCATGATGACGCAAAAAGCCTGTCTTGAATTCGGCCAAGGAAGGTTGAAAGGTTCTAGAAATGCGGTACACCTTTCAATGTGCCCTTCGAGTTGATCGAGCACCGATGCGAGTGTGCTGGGAATCGATGCCCGCCGGCGCGAGCACCGCTCGCAACGGCGCCGGGCACCAGCTGACCCTTCCTAATCGATTGGCAGCTCTAGAGCGGTACTGGCTGGTAACTGAACGAGTTGGCAAGTACCGCACTCTATCGCCAAAGTGCTATGGCAGCTGATTTCATTGTACGCCGACCAAAAATCACTCTCGTCACCGGTCGCAGGGAGTATCGAGCGGCCAAATCATGTTCGCGGACCTCCACCGTTCCCGACACACACAATCAGATCAATGCGTGGCGCGTGCGGCTTCGTCGAAGCCGTACATTACCTCCATCGGTGTCGCGAAGATTAGACCTGCCCTCGCGCTGGTGTCGTGCATATTTTGGACAGCCTCCGCAGCATTGCTGCGTTCCACCGGATAAGGCGCGGGAAAGCCGCAAATGTCGAGCAGCTATGATCGCCACAAGCAGGTTCACGCTACCGATCCCAGCGATGCGATTCCTTTTGCCCCTTTGCCGATGTTGAGGATATCTCAGCTTGACATGTGGCAGCGCGCCTGAAAATGTTGCCGTGTCTGACGAAGGTGTGCGGGAGAGTGCGTTGAGCCAGCAGGGCCATCGCCGCCGACGGAGCAACTCCCCAAGGAAACTCTCAGGCCCAGGACCGCACGCCGAGGACAATCTGGAGAGAGGTGCCATTTGGCACCCACCGAAGGGGACCGCTACCATCAGATAGCGGAGCAAGCTCTCAGGTGCAGGGACAGATTTGGGGCGGAATATGGCCAACGCCATTTCACCGTTCACCCCAGTCTTGGAGCACTGATGAGTACGATCACCATTATCGGATCCGGCATCACCGGAGTTACCACTGCTTATGCGCTGGCCGCTCGAGGCTATTCGGTTACAGTGTTTGACCGCCTGCGTTATCCCGCAATGGAGACGTCGTTTGCAAATGGCGGTCAATTGTCTGCAAGCAACGCCGAAGTCTGGAACAGCACAAGGACTATTCTCAAAGGCCTCAGATGGATGTTGCGCAATGACGCGCCATTGCTGCTAAACCCAAGCCCGAGTTTTCACAAGTATACTTGGTTGGCCGAGTTCGTCGGCCAGATTCGACACTACCGCCGCAACACGATCGAGACGACCAGGCTCGCGATCGCCGCGCGGCAGCATCTATTTGATCTTGCCGATCGGGAGGATATTGACTTTGACCTAGAGCGGCGGGGGATTTTGCACGTCTACTCCAACAAGGCCGAATTCGATGCAGCTTCTCGTGTGAACGAGCTGCTGCTACAGGGTGGACTCGACAGACGCCCCGTGACACCTTCCGAGATGCGCGTGATAGAACCCGCCCTGCAAACCCAGTACTATGGCGGATTCTTCACCCCGTCTGATTCAACTGGCGACATCCACAAGTTCACGCGCGGTCTCGCTGCGGCCTGCGAGCGAAGAGGTGTGCGCTTCGTTTTCGGGGCACAGATTTGCGACATGCGTGCTGATTCAGAAGGTGTTCGCATACGCTGGCAAGAAGATGGGGCGGTCAAGAAGGAATTAAAGTCTCAAAAAGCGGTAGTCTGTGCGGGGATCGGCAGCCGCCGAATTGCTTCAATGGTTGGAGACCGCGTTAATATCTATCCTGTAAAGGGATATTCCATTACGGTGAATCTCGCGGATGAAGCAAGCCGGATTGCCGCGCCATGTGTCAGCCTCCTCGACGAGGCAACGAAGATCGTCACAAGTCGGCTCGGACAAGATCGGTTTCGTGTCGCAGGGACCGCGGAATTCAACGGAGAGAACCGCGACATACGGGCGGACCGGATTAGACCTCTGGTGCGTTGGGTGGAGCGATTTTTTCCCGGTGTATCAACCGCGCAGGTAGTGCCGTGGGCGGGCTTGCGTCCGATGACACCTAGCATGCTGCCTAGGGTCGGCCGGGGAAGAAGGCCGAACATCTTTTACAACACCGGCCACGGTCATCTCGGCTGGACATTATCGCCTGTGACAGCTGAAATGGTTGCCGATGCGATCATGACAGATGAGCCCGGCAGATTACGGGAGCGTGACTGATCCGCAGCGGACCTAGCTCGGCCGGTCGCGGGATGTTGAGTTGACCAGTATACGCCCGCTTTAGTTTGCGTGGTGGTCGCTGTTCAAGATGGCACCCTCGGTTTGGCCGAGTTCGGTCTACCGTGCGCGCCACGGTGATCAGCGTCTCGCCGGTGGGGTCGGAAACCAGATGGAGATGGAAATAATTGTTGGAGGTCGGCACGAAAACTCAGATAACCTTAGCTGCCGAATGACAGGGCCGCGGCACGTGTGTCGCCCCTTCCGTCCGCACCTCTTCCCAATGGTCTTGCGACGGGCCGAGCTCGGGGATCACTCTGTCGGGCGGTTTTCGCGACCTCACACGCACAGCTCTGCGCATTGCGCAATCATCTCCGCGGGCACAGCCGCAGCGGCGCAGATACACGCGAGGTAGGACGGGTCGAGTGTGGCGGCCAGCTCGAATGTTGATTCCAGGAAGGCCTATGCGCTCACGGCACTGGATTAGGTGATCTTGCAAAACTTTTGAGTGTATTACCTGCGAGTACCCGACATTTGATCGGTCTTGTTGGTTGCAGCTAAACACCAACGGCTTTCGAGCATTTTACTCCCAGATCTGTAACCCGCTGAGACAGTGGCCGCTCGCCAAAGTGGCCGCCGCTTCCCGCCGGGTGTAGTGATGAGTAGCGAAATTGAGAAGCTGCGCCATCTCCGCGGAGAAACGGAGAAGTCCTCCATCCGCCAAGTCACACAACTTTTCGGAGAGTTAGACCGTGTTGTCAACATGCGCCTTGGCCAATCGAAATCCGGTAATCACCCTTTCTATGTCTTCCGCGCTATGCGCCGCACTTACCTGCATGCGAATCCGCGCAGCACCTTGCGGTACGACAGGATACGAGAAGGGAACGACGAGGATGTCGCGCGCCAGCAAAAAGTCGGCGATCTGGACGGCGATCGCTGCGTCACCAGTGATAACGGGCACGATGGGATGATCGCTGCCCGAAATTTGGAACCCCAGATTGCTCAGTCCTTGGCGAAGCTGATATGTGCGGGCGGCGAGATTTTGCCTTAGATCGTCTGCATTTTCTGCCAAGTCGATCGCAGTCAACGAAGCCTCACAGAGCGCCGGCATTAACGAATTCGAAAAGAGGTATGGGCGCGCACGCTGCCGCAGCCATGCGATGATCTCACCACGGCCCGAGACGTAGCCGCCCGACGCACCGCCAAGCGCCTTACCAAGCGTGCCGGTAAGAATATCAACCTGATTTTCCAGCGCGTGCCGGGCCGGCGTTCCACGCCCCCGGGGACCAATGAATCCCACAGCATGAGAGTCATCGACCATGACCAGGGCGCCATAGCGTTTCGCGAGACCGCAGATTCCAGGCAGATTCGCGGCGACGCCATCCATTGAAAACACACCATCGGTGACAATAAGTACCGTACGGCAGTGACGCGCCTCGCGCAAAGCGTTCTCGAGTTCGCGCATTTCATTGTTTGCGTAACGGAATCGCTTCGCCTTGCAGAGCCGAATTCCATCTATGATGCTCGCATGGTTCAAGCTGTCGCTAATCACCGCATCTTCCGCATCGAGCAAAGCCTCAAAGAGACCGGCGTTCGCATCGAAGCACGATCCGAACAGGATCGTGTCTTCCGTCCGGAGGTAGTCGGTAAGTCTCCGTTCGAGCGCTCGATGAACGGAGTGTGTTCCACAAATGAAGCGAACCGATGACATTCCAAAGCCATGTCGTTCGAGACCCGCATGCGCGGCTTGCACCAGGGCTTGGTGGTTGGAGAAGCCGAGATAATTGTTGGCGCACATGTTGAGGATCAAGCGCTCGCCCGATGCGCGCAGGTGGATGTGCGCGGACTGGGGTGAGACAATTTCCTGTTCGGTTTTCAGGAGTTTGCGCGACGACAACTCATCAAGGTCGTCACGAAGTCGCTCGGAAACTTGCTGTGGCATGGTTCATTTTCTATCAGGAATAGATGACGGCTGTCGACCATGCCGGATCATCATGCTTTCGCCAGTAAAGGTCCATAAGGCATCGGGTGACGGAGCCGACGTCCCCTTTACCGATCGCGGCCCCATCTATACGTGTCACGGGCATAATGCCGCCCGCGGTCGAGGTGATGAACACCTCGTCAGCTGCTTTGATCTCAGAGCGGCTTATATCAGCGGCCGCAACTGAAAGCCCAGTCTCAGCGCAAAGATCGAAGACAGTCCGGCGCGTAATGCCCGGCAACACCCCAAATGCGGGTGTCCTCAAGGTTCCATTCTTTACAAGGAAGACATTGAAGCCAGGCCCCTCCGCAATGTGGCCGTTCGTATCCACGATCAGTGCAGTCTCAGCCCCTTTGTCATAGGCGTCGAAGAGGCCGTTCACGAGATCGAGCCAATGGTAGTTCTTGATCGCGGGATCGACCGATTTGGGGGGAATGCGGACCATGTTGCTGATCGCGACGTGCAAGCCTCTTTCCAGTTGCTCCTTGTTGGCAACCGACCCAAAAGGGATAGCAAACGCGATAAAGCGGTTCTCCGCCTGGCGAGGATCGCGACTGAACGTCGGCGACGAACCGCGCGTGGAGATCATCTCGACGTATGCCGATTTGTGGCCCGACAAAGCGACACAATTATTGAGGATGGTTGTTATTTCTTCGCGATCGTAGGGCAGCTTCATTCGCAAACGCTGAACACCTCCCAAAAAGCGGTCAAGGTGCAAGTCCAATCGGAAAAAACTGCCATTCCAGACGTGAACCGTGTCATAGGTCGCATCAGAGTGCAGGAACCCCCAATCCAGCACAGATATCTTGGCCTCTGACATCGGCAGGTACTGCCCATCCATGAAGGCAACGCCGTGCGGGTAGCGCCGTCGGTCGATGTGATGCTCATCGACAGTTGAAGGCGCACCTGGAAGCTGTGTTGTCGGGGCAGTCATTTTCTATCCTTCCAATCCGGTTAACTGGTCAGGGCAATTGAGCCTTGACGAACCCCGAGCCGTTAATTGCGGGAGTGGCGTTTATCGCCGCATCGGAAATGACGGCCGCCTGACGCACAGAGGAGATCTCCGCCGGCGCCTCGATTAGACGCCCGCAGGTGACGGCGCCCGTAATGTTGGTGGGACGAAGCGTTAGGCAGTAGGGGCGACTCCATCTTCTTCCGGGATGTGCCGAGACGGCCAAAGTATTCCTGGTTATGGAAAACAAAGGTCTCGGACACGGCGGCTCCAGGAAAGTGTCAGGGGCCGGCATATCAGCCGACCGGGATCGTCGCCGCGAATGTTATCTGGCTCCAAGACCCACATTCTTCGAATGTAGGCCTCGCATGGTCGAAATTCTGCGTTTGAGCAGGATATGCGAAGCTTTTTATTCGATGGAGCGTATATTCGCTGGAGCTGCCTATATCCTGAAGCAGTGGGTGAGCTTCACTCTCTTCCTGGAGGACGGACGAGTCTGTCTCTCGAACAATGCCGCCGAAAGAGGCTTGCGAGGCATCGACCTTGGACGAAAATCCTGGTTGTTCTGCGGCTCTGATCGCGGCGGACGGCGCGCGGCTTCCATGTATAGCTTGATCATCACCTGTCTATGCCGCACTCGGCATAGTGCCGTTTATGCCGCCCGCCGAACTATGCCGAACGGGTCCGGTATGGCGCGTCGTTGTCACGGTGGCATCGTCGATCGCGTGCACGGCAGCCCCATTCCATTCGGCATAGTTTGGTCGTTCAGAGCGCCTCCAGAAAGGCGAGCAGGCGGTCGTTCGGCTGGAAGCGGGTTCGCTTGCCGCGCTCGTACGGCTTGAGCTTCGCCAGGGCAGCTTCCTTGAGGGCGAGATGGGCGTGCAGGTACGTCTGCGTCGTCTCGACCGATTCATGACCGAGCCACAGCGCGATCACGGAGCAGTCGACACCAGCTTGCAGCAGTTCCATCGCAGCGCTGTGCCTCAGCACATGCGGTGACACGCTCTTGGCCTTCAAAGACGGGCAACTCTTGTGAGCGACACGAACATGCTTTCCCAGCATGGACTGGATGCTATCAGCACTGAGCCGGCCCCCGTGCACGTTCGGGAACAACGCTGTTGCCCCTTTCCGCAACGGTTCCTTGAGCCATGCCTGGAGCGCACACCGCGCGAGTGTGGTCAGCGGAGTGGTCCGCTCCTTCCGCCCTTTACCGACGCATCGCACGTGTGCGCCAGACCCGAGGTGGACGGCATCCCGGTCAAGGCCAGTCAGCTCGGAGAGGCGCAAGCCCGTCTGGGCCGCGACCAGCAGCAAGGTGTGATCGCGGCGGCCAAGCCACGTCGTTCGATCGGGCGCGGCGAGAACCGCCTCTATCTCGGGGCGCGTCAGGAAGTGCACCTGTCGCTTATCGTGGCGCTTGCTCGGTATGGCGAGCACGCGCTGGATCAGCGCACTGTGTGCCGGCTCCTCGAAGGACACCAATCTGAAGAAGGATCGGATGGCGGTCAGACGCAGGTTACGCGTCTTCGCGCTGGCGCCGCGCTTTACCTCGAGATCGGTGAGGAACGCGCCGATGAAGGTTGCGTCCAAATCGGAGAGCGTCAGGGCCGATGGTGGCTTCCGCAGCTTCACCTGTGCGAACATGAACAGCAGCCGGAACGTGTCCCTGTAGGAGGCGATCGTGTTGGCGCTAACGTTGCGCTGGCGCATGAGGCGCTCGGTGAAGAAGCGCTCGATCAACGTGGCGACATTGCAGGCGGGCTTCATGGCGTCACCTCCCACCGCCGATCGAGACGCCGCGCCGCTTCTTCCATCAACTCGGGGCAGGCCGAGAGATACCAGTAGGTATCGCGCACGCAGGCGTGGCCGAGGTAAGTGGAGAGCACTGGGAGTTGCTGCTCGACGTCCTTGCCTTCGCGATACCAGTCGAGCAGCGTCCGGATGGCGAAGCGATGACGGAAGTCGTGCACGCGTGGTCCGGTACGATCACCTGGGCGCCGCAGCCCGATCTCTCGGGACAATCGCCAGAAGACGCGATGAACGTACTGGTGCAGCAAGCGGCCTCCCTGTTCGGCAACGAAGAAGGTCGAGCCGCAGCGTGATCCGAGCATCGCGTCGCGCCGGCGGGCGTAGTCGCGCAGCGCGGTTCTCGTCGTCGGATGCAATGGCACGAGCCGCGACTTGCCGAACTTGGTCAGCCGGACCGTCAGCACGCCGGCGTCGAGGTCGACGTCATCACGCTCCAGGCCCATCGCCTCGGATATACGCATGCCCGTCACCGCGATCAGCCCGAACAGGGTATGGTAGGTCCATCGGCGCAGCCCGCCCGCTGGCGGCAGAGCCAGCGCTGCCGTCAGCAGCGCATCGATCTCCGCGTCGCTGTAGACATAGGGCTTGGCGCGCTTCCATCCGGGCAGCATGCCGACGGGCGGTACCTCCGTTCTCGGATCGAAGTTGGCGACATGGCGCGCGAACCCGCGCACGTCGCTCAATCGCAGCGCCCAGGATGCATGACGATCGGGCGGCAGCGTTGCCCATTCCATTGCCAGCTTCGTCGTGATGATCCTGGCTTTGCGCTTCTCCATGAAGGCGACGAAGTCGGCGAGCCGACGGGTCTGGTGTTCGTACTTATATCCCAGTCTCTTGCGCATGCTCAGGTACTTATCGAGTGCGGCGCGCAGATTGGTCATTGCACGCCTCCCGGCCAGGGCAGGCTCAATGTTCTCAACGCATCGATATCGACCTTCGCGTAGATCCGGGTAGTGTCGTGGTTCTCGTGCCGCAGCAACTGTCCGATCTCCGACAAGGTCGCGCCAGATCGGAGAAGCTCGGTAGCGAGACTGTGTCGGAAGATATGGGCGCCGCGGTGTGCGCAACCTTTGATTCCAACGCGATCGAGGGCGGCCTTGGCGATCATGGTGATCGCACATCCGGAAGCAAACCCGATGTGCGGCGCGCGTGTGCGGACGAACAACCGTCGGCACGACGACTTTGGGCGGCCACTGCGCAGATATGCAACGATGGCCGCGCCCAACGTCTGGCGGTATCGGCATCCGTGCACGCTGGCGGCCCTTGGCGCGAACGAGTATCTCGCTGGCGCGCCAATCGATATCATCGAGCGTGAGCGTCGCGACCTCGTCGGCCCGCAGGCCGAGTTTGGCCAGCAACAACAGAATGGCGTAGTCGCGCCGTCCCATCACCGTCTTTCGGTCGCAACCGTCGAGAGCCTTCCGCACCTGTGCGGCAGGCAGATAGGTCGGCAGAGTTGCGAGCTTCCATCGCCGCATTGATGGAACGCAATCCGCCAACGGGCGCGCGTTCAGCCCCCGATGGTGGAGGTAACGGAGAAAGGCGCGCAACGACCAGCACATCGCCTTGCCTGTTCCCGGGCTCCAATCCTGGGCGTGGCGCTCAATGTAGCGGATCACGTCCTCTTGGTTGATCTTGCACAGGGCGGCGGCGCCGCCGGAGCACACCTCGTGGAAAGACCTGCGGATGACCGGGAGATGGCGTACGATAGACCTCGGGGCCAAGCCGCGCTCTGATCGCAGGTAGGCATCGAACTCCTTGAAGATCCGTTCGTGCGGGCTGAGAGGCGGTAGCACCAACGGCGCGATCGCGCCGTCGTCGCGCAGCACCGACAACCATCGCTTGAGCGCTGCCCGGTCACCGGGTTGGATAGACTGCCTCCCGCCTCGATGCCGGAGGTACCGCTCAACGACCTGCTCATCGAGATCAATCAGCTTATAGCGACGGCCCGCGATCCAACTCAGGAGCCCGCCAACTATGTTGAGGCAACGCCACGCGCCGTGCCGAACGAGCCTCTCTTCGGCGAGACGAACGGCGTAGCACTCGACGAGCCGTCCGTGCGGCCCGCTTCTGAGACGCCGGTACAGCCGGCTTCTGCCCAAGTACTCTTCAACTTCCATCTTCCTGTTCTCCGCTGTTGACAGCGGAGGCACAGAACGAACTATGCCGAACCGACCAAACGCCGGTCAGTGTCGCGCGACGATCAGGATGGAAGAGCGCGTCAATCAAGGTGAGAGAGTTTCGCCGGGCTCGTGACGTAGGGAGGGCGTAGCCCGACCGGAGTTACG